>JAUIJQ010000314.1 GCA_030431165.1 Rhodothermia bacterium
GCCGTCTGAGTGGGGTCCGTACACGCTCGCTGCGGTAATCCCGGCCAGTGAGCTAAGTCAGTACGCGGATGCAACCGGTGGGTATGACTATGCCTTCGAGGACATCAACTCGATCACAGGCTTTACCTACTGGTACTACGTGTCGGCGTATCGAAATGGCTCCTTCACCGGACCGCAGGGTTCGGCCAGTCAACTCGAGTCGTCGAACTGGACGCGCAACGGGCGTAACGATCCGACCGCCGCTGACGGCGTGCTTGGTCTAGGCGCGCCGTGGGGCGGAACGTACGGTTACGCGATTCGAAACGCAGACTACCCGGCTGAGGGCACGCAGGAGTACAAGAACATTGGCGCTCCGTTTACCGTGACGCCGCCTGTGGCACCTAATTCCGAGGTTGCGGACCGGATCACGGTTTCGCCGAACCCCTACATCCTGACAGGTCTGAATGATGTGCGCAACGTTTCGACGAGCCACAACATCAACTTCCTGAACCTCCCTGAGGCATATACGCTCACGATTATTGACGTCTCCGGTCAGATTGTCTTCCAGACGGAAGAGGATGCTGCCGTCAACGGCCAGTACACGTGGAACATGCAGTCGAAGGACGGGGTCGAGGTTGCCTCCGGCGTTTACATCTATCACTTGGAATATGGCGACACGTCCTACACGGGTCACTTCGCCATCCTCCGCTAACCACTGCGTCACCACGTAGGACTTAAATCTCGGAGATCAATCATGACTACCGATATTCGAAAAGTCAGAAATCAAGGTCGCGCCGGTGCCGCAGCATTCAGGGCTCTGCTCGTGCTGGCACTTCTGGTGGCTCTGCCACTGGAAGCGTCTGCGCAGCGAAAAGCGGGTCGTAATGGCGCCGCCTTCCTGAAAGTCTCGGTCGGGGCCCGCGCTACCGCGCTTGGCTCCGCGGCGACGTCAATAGTTGGCGATGCCAACCAGGCGTTCTGGAACCCGGCAGGTACCGCTCTGACGAGCGACAGGACGCTCGACGTGTCTCTGTCGTACAACGACTGGATTGCTGACATCACTCATACCGCAGCCGCTGTCGGCTACAACATGGGCAACGTTGGCACGCTTACACTGGGCATCCAGGCCTTCGGCGTTAGCGATATCCCGGCCAATCGTGAGAACGGCTATTCCGATCCGATCCTCCAGGATCTGGTTACGGATGACGGGACATCAGAAACGTTCGACTTCCAGGACATCGCCGTAAGCCTTTCGCTTGGTCGCTACATCGTTGACAACTTCATGCTCGGCGCGACCGTTCGCGTTGTAAATGAAACGATCGACGGTCACGGTGCATCAGCAATCGGGTTTGACTTCGGCTCGATCTACAAGCTCGGCGTCGCCGGGTGGCAGATCTCGTCGCGCGTGAGCAATCTCGGTTCGTCACTGACCTACTTTGATCAGGACAACCCGATGCCGCTCGTCTTCTCGATCGGAACGTCTTTCTACCCGGTCAACCGGGAAGAAGCACGCCTGATGATCGCGATTGACGCGACGAAGCCTCAGGAAGCCCAGCAGCTGGTCTACGTGGGTGGTGAGTTGTCGTTCTACGACCTGCTCTTCCTCCGCGGCGGCTATAAGCTGAACTACAGTGGCACGGACGATGGTGGAAACGATCGTCGCGATGCCATCGATACAACGATCGAAGGCGCTTCGATGGGTGGCGGCATCCAGTACGAAGTATCGGGTTACAACGTCGCGGTAGACTACGCGTACACGCAGATGGATCTGCTTGACGCCGTCCACCGCTTCACGCTCCGCTTCGGTCTCTAGAATACCTCCTGGTGCGTTCGAAAAAGGCGAGTCGGGCGGCAACGCTCCGTCTCGCCTTTTTCTTACGTGGCCGGTCTCACGCAGCGCTCCGCGGCCTAGGCCAGCGGCACCTTTCTCGTGCTCAAGGTTTCCACATCATCCGGGAAGTGGGCCCCTTTCTGTGAACAGATCGAAGGGTTCCTCGCTCAGGACATTACAGAGCTCGTCATCGATGGCATGCCGGTGCGAGGATACCGAAGCCCGGATAACCCCGCGCTCTGGATCCGCGATCACTCCGACATTGCACGTGGCGGCAAGTACTTCGAATCAGACCTGAAGTCCGCCGTTGATGCATTTGCCGCATCGCAGGCTGCCAACGGTCGCGTCTTTGACTACGTCACCAACAGTCCGCTGCCCTGGACAGGGGAACGGGAGAACTGGGAGCGATGGGTCAGGATTCCGGTCGAAGCAGATGTCGAGTATCGTTTTGTGAACGCCGCCTTCGAAGCCTGGCAGGCTTCCGGCGACGACGAGTGGATCGAATCACACGTTCCGGCGATGGAACGTGCACTGACGTACTCAACGACCCACCCGTGGCGCTGGGATGAGTCGCTTGGGCTTGTCAAACGCGCGTTCACCATGGATACCTGGGATTTTGATTACACCGCGGGCCGCCACCCGTGGCTCAACTTCCAGATTACACCCCACACACTCTGGGGCATCGCACACGGTGACAACAGCGGACTCTACATTGCCGCCAATCGCCTGGCCGCCATCTACGCGTACCTCGGCCAACTCGAAGACGCCGACCGATGGAAAGAACTGGCAGAAGGGGTGCAACAGCGTGCAAACAAGCTCCTGTTCAACGGCCGCTTCTATCGCCACTTCCACAAGATCACGCCGTTTGAACTCGTTGGCGTTGCCGAAGAAGAACAGCTCAGCCTGAGTAACCCGGTCGGCATCACACGAGGACTCGCAACGCACGAAATCGCCGTCGCCATCATCGGCGAATATCAGCGCCGTCGCGAAAAGGGCGAGTCGTTTGCTGAGTGGTTCAGCATCGACCCGCCGTTTCCGCAGGGATTCTGGGGCGAAGAAAAACTCGTCCAGGGCGCCTATATCAACGGAGGCATCTTTCCGCTGGTTGGCGGCGATCTTGCTCGCGCCGCGCTTGAACACGGCGAAGAAACGTACGGTGTCGAAACGCTTGCGCAGTACCGCGACATGATCGCGGAAAGCGGCGAAACGTATCTGTGGTACTTCCCGGACGGAACGCCCTCATCCGAAGAAACGAGCACAAGTCCGGAAGCCACCGCCACCGACGGCTGGGGTTCATCCGCGATGCTCTACGCGTTCATTGAGGGACTCTGCGGCATCACCGACCAACTGCACTCATTTGACCAGGTGCGCTTCTCGCCGCGATGGCCGGCCGCCGGAGAAGACCACGCATCGATTGACATCTCCTATGCGGCCAGCGGCAGCGCGTTCGGCTACGACTACACGCATAAGCGCGACGGCGCGCGCCAATCGCTTACCTTCCACGTGAGGGGCCGCGACACGCGACTCGACGCGCACATACTGTTGCCCGAGGGTACGTCGCTCGTGTCCGTCGAAGTTGATGGCGCCGCCGTCAGCGCACGCGAGGTAACCTGCGGTTCGAGTCGGTACGCCGACTTCAGGACCGTTGCCGGGCCGCACACCGATATCATCGTCAACCTCGGTCCGGGTACCGGTGACTAACATCGCTGCAGGCGCATATCGCGGATCGTTCGGAGCCGGGGGCGCCAGACGCGATACCCGGGCCGCTCTCACGATGTTGGCGCCGGTCATCGTCTTCTTTCTGCTGTTTCAGTACTACCCGATCCTGAAGTCGGTACTGATCAGCTTTCAGGAGTACGGGCTGCTATTGCGCGAGACGCCGTTTGTCGGCCTGCGCAACTATGCACGCCTCTTTGCGGATCCGCTGTTCCTTGCCGCGCTTGGCAACACCCTGTTCTTTGTAGCCGGCGTTGTCGCCGCGGGCGTGGCGCTTGCCCTGGTGCTCGCCGTGCTCGTTGAGCGCACGGGTCGCATGGCCGGATTCTACCGAACACTGTACTTCATTCCGGTCGTCACGTCGCTGCTCGCCACGTCGATGATCTGGCGCTACCTGTTCGCCTCGAGTGGCCTGATCAACTACGTGTTGATCACGCTCGGCTTTTCGCCGCAAGCCTGGCTACTCAGTGAGCACCTGGCCATGCCGTCGCTGATGGCACTTACGGTCTGGAAGAACCTGGGATTTGACATGGTCCTGTTTGCAGCAGCGCTTCAGGCCATCCCCGCCAGCTACTACGAGGCGGCCAGCATGGACGGTGCTCGTCCGTGGCAGAACTTCTGGTACATCACATTGCCGCAGCTTCGACCAATTGTGTTGCTCGTGTGTGTGACCGCGGTTATCAGGTCGTTCCAGGTGTTTACGATCGTCCTGGCGATGACTCAGGGCGGACCGCTGAATTCGACCCGAACAATTGTCTACCACATCTACGAGCAGGGCATCCAGTACGATGAGATGGGATATGCGTCGGCTGCCGCCGTCGTCCTTTTGTTGATCGTCGGACTCCTGACCGCCCTGCAAATGCGTCTGGGAAGAGAGGGCTGATCATGTCAAAAGAACCGCGACCAGAACCGATGAATGCAGATTGCCCGCAGACAGAAACCGAACCGTCGCGACGTCGCTTCCTGCGGCGAGCAGGGTCGGCTGGTGTCGTTGCCTCATTTGGTGTCGCCGGTGTTTCCGCGTGTGCGCCGGCGGCGGGCGAGATGCTTGCCCCTTCTGTCCCTGAAACGTGGCCCGACGACGATGACGACTTCTGGGCGATGGTGCGCAAGCAGTACCCGCTGACGTATGATCGCGTCTACCTGAACACTGGCGGACTCGGCCCGGCAACCTATGCTGCGCTTGACGCGATGCGCACGACGCAGATGGATCTGCAGCGCCTGTCAGAAACCGGCCACGGCATGCTGGCGGGCGCCCGTGAGGTTGCGGCACGATTCCTTGGCGCCGATCCGGAAGAAATCGCCTTTTTGCGCAATGCCACCGAGGGCAATGCCACGGTTGCA
>JAUIJQ010000315.1 GCA_030431165.1 Rhodothermia bacterium
AGCATCGTCGGCCTTGCCGTTAGGCCAGCCGCCGTTTGCCGGGCTTGTCGATGGGGATCCGGCCTTTGGCGCAGTTTCGGAGGCGCGTCCTGTGGCAGCGCGAAGTATGTTCGTGACGTCGATAAACATCGGTTGCCTCAGTTGTCGTTTCCGTCGACATCGTCGAACAGTGAACGTATCAGGTGGCCGGCGCGCTCGGGTGGCATGGCACGTAGCAGTCGAGCCTTGTTCTTGCGCGATGCGGTTACGTACAGCGCTCTCAGCACGTCATCGTCGAGCTTTTCGACGACGTGGCTTAACTCATCGTCTTCCAGAATCGTAAGCGTTGACGCGATCTCTGCTGCGTCGCCGCCAACCTGGGTAAGGGAGTCGAGTCGCACAGCCAGTTCCTGGCGACTCTCGTCGATCTGGTTCGAGTGCTGCTCAAGCTCCTGAATGCGGTTGCGCAAACGCTGCAACGAGTCAAGCAGCATCGCCCCGCTCGGCGTGCCGGGCGCGACGGACGTCGAGTCCATAGTCACCGCCGTCGTGTCGCCAAGCGCGCGAATGCTGTCGTAGCGCGCGTAGAGATCTTTGACGTATTCAGGGCGGACTTTCGGCATGCCGAAATACGCGCCGGCAAATCCGCCGATCAGTCCGAGTAGCACTAATGCTATGGGCGCAAGTTTTCCCATCAGGCTGTCCGTCGTTTTCTGGCCGTTACGAGTGCGGCGATTTCGTCTGCTTCCTGGTTCTCGGCACGCGTTTGTTCAACCTTGTGGGCTTCGTATGCGGCGGTTCGCATGGCGCGCACGGTTTCTTCCTGCTGTCGCAACGTGACCAGTTTGTCGCGGGCGGCGGTCTCTGCTTTCTGGTGCGCGGCAAGCAGGCGTTCCTCCCGAACGAGATCTCGCTGAAGCACCAGCAGGTATGAGCCTGCACGCCTCATTCGCAGGACACTGGAAGACGATGTCGGATTGAGCCGCTCATCCGCGATTCGCCTTCGGATGCGCTCGACCTTGCGAGACTGGTCCTGTGCGCGGGCGACTGCCTGGCTCAGCGCAAGCCGCGCTTCCTCTGTGCGCTGTTCGTGCACATTCAGCACACTCTGCAGGCGAAACTCAAACCGTTTTCCGGAACGACTCATCGCATGCGCCTCACGTTGAGCTCAGGTGATGCGATGTCGTCCAGCAGTGCAAGTTCACCGATCAGTTGTTCGAACTCCGTTTCGGTGCCGCGATCCTGAACCGGCTGTCGCAGGAAGCGCTCAATCTTGGCATGGGCCGCGATGGCCCGGTCAATCTCCGGGTCACTGCCACTTACGTAAGCGCCAATCCGGATAAGGTCTTCGGCTTTGCGATACGCATCCATGAGTCCGCGTACACGTGTGGCCGCATCAATCTGCTGCTTCGACCGGATCCTGTTCGTCAGGCGACTGACACTTTGCAGTACGTCGATTGAGGGAAAGTGTCCGCTGTTGGCGAGCGCACGTGACAATACAATGTGTCCGTCGAGGATGCCCCGGGTTGCGTCTCCGATGGGCTCGTTCATGTCGTCGCCGTCAACGAGCACCGTGAAGATGCCGGTGATGGAGCCTGTGGTACCTGTACCGGCGCGCTCCAGCAGTCGCGGAAGCAGCGTAAACACACTTGGCGTGTACCCGCGTGCTGTTGGCGGTTCGCCGACGGCGAGACCAATCTCGCGCTGTGCCATGGCAACTCGGGTGACTGAGTCCATCATCAGCAGGACATCTTTGCCCTGGTCGCGGTAGTGCTCAGCGATCGCGCACGCGACGGACGCCGCTTTTACACGGCGCATCGCCGCCTGGTCGCCGGTTGCTGCGACGACAACAGACCGGCGCAATCCTTCTTCGCCTAGGCTGTCGACAATGAACTCCTGTACCTCTCGGCTTCTTTCGCCGATCAGCGCTATGACATTTACGTCGGCGCTCGTATTTCGAGCGATCATTCCCAGCAGCGTACTCTTTCCGACACCGGAGCCCGCGAAGATGCCGATGCGCTGGCCGCGACCAAGCGGCACAAACGCGTCGATCGCACGCACGCCGGTTTCGAGCTGCGTGTCGATCATCTTTCGCGTCATTGGTGGAGGCGGCTCAGCCTGAACCGAGGCCGCCTGCGCACAAACCGGATCAGGCAATTCATCGAGTGCGTGGCCATTTGAGTCGATCACGCGGCCGAGGAGTGCATCACCAACAGGAACTGTAAGCGGCAAGCTGGAACGCTCCACGAGTCCGCCGGCTTTGAGCCCAATCGTTGAGTCGAGTGGCATCAGCAGGGTGGAGGAGTGCCTTACGCCGACAACCTCAGCGGCAACGCGTCGGCTGCTCGGCGAGTCGCCCTCGTATACATAACACAGTTCGCCAACGGCGGCACCGACGTCTGATGCTTCGACGAGCAGCCCGATGATCGACTGCACTCTCCCATACGACATCTGCGCTGATCCGAAACCGGCAGCCGTTGACGACGCCGTCGAGACCGCGCGGGCAAGCACACCGTCAGAAGGCGGCGATAGCGCTGGCATTATGTCGGTGATCGTTTTGATCGTTTTGATCGTTACGGCGGCCTGCGGCCGCCTTAATGGTTCAGGTCGTTGGGTCGGTAAGTCCGCTTTGTGGGTCGGCTGCGGTGTGTTCGGCGTCGCCATCCGCGCCGTCGGGGCGGGTGTGCGCTAACAGTTGCGCCCGCGCCCGTTCGATTGCTTCTGCGCGCACCGCGCGAATGCTTGCCGTGGCCGTCAGGGCCACGTAGTCTCCTTCGTCGAGCGCCTTGTCAACATGCCACCGTACCGGATGTCGAGTTTCCGTCTGTGGCATGATGTTCAACTTCTCCATCCGATCGAGCAGGAGTGGACTGACCCGTACGTCAATCGGTCCGTCGCCTGCGAGCTGTTCCATCGCCCATCCGAGGCTCTGCGTCACGGCGTTGATCTCGGCGTCTGTCAATGACCGATCGGTAACAGCGTTTGCGGTGTCGACAGCGAGTGCCACGAGATCACGCTCGGCGTCTTCGTAGAACTTCGCTGCGGCAGCACCCCATCCTTCAACCAGGGCTGCGACGGTCGCTACAGCCTGTTGGATTTCGTCTTCGTGTCTGGCCTGTAACTCGGCCAACTGGCTTTCGTGCTCCGCTGCGGTCGCTGCTGCACGGGCTTCAAAAGAAGCGTTCAGATCCTGTTCAAGTGTTCGCCGAAGTTCTGCGCGTACGTCAGCTTCGCTGGGACCATCCGACCGAGCCCCGGCGGTTGAGGAATCCGCGTTAGGCGGGCCATGGCCTGGCCGCGGGCCTCTGGACGGGGCACCCGGGTTGGCAAGGTCTCCGAGCGTAATGTCCGTGGCACGCTGCACGGCATGGCCGGTCCTGCGTACCACACGCGACGACGTTGCCACTCTCAAACCGGGGTGGTCACCCACGCTGGCTGCCGGAAGAATGTCATCCGGCTTCAAGACGTGTGAATGGCTATTTGATCGTGATGGCTTCACGCTTTGCTATCGGTCCAGTATGCCCGGTGTTGTTCAGTTGGTTCGCTAGTTGACAACCTGTTCTTCGTCGGCGCCGCCAAGCCGGATCTCACCGCGTTCTTCGAGTGTGCTCGCCACATCAAGGACGTTGCGCTGGGCCTCTTCGACCTCAGAAACTTTTACCGGTCCCATCAGGTCGAGCTCTTCCTTGATCACGACCGAGGCGCGTTCAGATACGTTCTTCAGAATCTTCTCTTGCAACGACTCAGCGGCACCCTTCATCGCAATCACCAGGTCCTTCTGGTCAACCTGAACGAGCAAGCGCTGAAGATCTTTGTCGCCCACATCGATGAGGTCGTCGAACACAAACATCAGGTTCTTGATACTCGCTGCGAGGTCGGGGTCACGCTCAGCGATACCCTCCATAATGATTCGCTCGGCAGAGCGACTGACGCTGTTGAGTATCTCAGCGACCTTCGAGACGCCGCCACTCACGGCACTTGAGCTGCCGAGGATGGGGCCCATTTGCTCGCGCACGATTTCCTCAAACTCGGCTACAACCTCAGGCGTCAGGTCGCCAAGTTGTGCGAGGCGATAGAGGGCCTCACGTTGTTGCTGTTCGGGCAGTTCGTTTGCGATCTCGGCGGCTTTGCGCGGGCTGAGGTTTGCGAGGATGAAAGCCACCGTCTGCGGGTGCTCGCTCGCCAAAAACTCGGCAACCTGCCGCGTATCAATTGTCTGAAGCAGGTGGAAGGCAGAAACCTCAGTCGCCGCCTGGATCTTGAACATGATGTCCTCAGCCCGTGACTGACCAAGTGCCGCCGTCAGCGCCTTCTCGGCGAACGCGGGACCCCCCTCAGCGAGGTAGCTGCGGGCCATCGAGACATCGCGGTACTCCAGCAGAACGCGTTCGACGCGGTCGCTGGATATGTTGCGCATCTGTGCGATCTCGAGCGAGATGCGCTCAACGTCACGCTCCGGCAGCGACTTCAGAATCTTGCTGGCGGTATCCACGCCCAGTGCTGTCAGCAGGATGGCGGCCTTTTGCGTTCCGGTCATCTCAGCAGAGCCCGATCGTTTGGCGGCACTCGGCAAGGCGCTCCCTGCAGACGCAGCAGACAATTCTGCAACGGATTGTTGCTGCGGTGATTCCAGGATATCTACTGTGGCTTGGGTCACGTGCTTAAAGAGTCGGTTGCGTTATGCCGCGTTGGCCTGTTCACGGGACTTGTCTTCGGCAATCCATGTTCGAAGCAATTCAGCCACGTCTTCAGGATTGTCGCTGACTGACTGGATGATCTCGTCGAACATCAGGTTCTTGGCCTGGAGACGCGCCTGCGCTTCGGGGGACAGTTTGCTTGTATAGAGGTCC
>JAUIJQ010000316.1 GCA_030431165.1 Rhodothermia bacterium
CCCATCTCGGTCGCCAGCGTCGGCTGGTATCCCACAGCACTCGGCATTCGACCAAGAAGCGCCGACACTTCTGAGCCGGCCTGCGTAAAGCGGAAGATATTATCAACGAAGAAGAGCACGTCACGACCTCCGAGGTCACGGAAGTACTCGGCGATCGTCAATCCCGACAGGGCAACACGAGCGCGCGCTCCGGGTGGCTCGTTCATCTGGCCGAACACGAGCGTGGCCTGACTTTCCGCAAGCTTCTCCGGATCAACAACTGAAAGGTCCCAGTCGCCCTGCTCCATCTTCTCGCGGAACTCGTCGCCATAGTTGATAACGCCGCTTTCGAGGAACTCCCGAAGCAGGTCATTCCCTTCACGGGTACGCTCACCAACGCCAGCAAACACCGAAAGCCCCTGGTGCTCTTTTGCGATGTTGTTAATCAGCTCCTGGATAAGCACCGTCTTGCCGACGCCGGCCCCACCAAACAGACCAATCTTACCACCACGGCTGTACGGCTCGAGGAGGTCAATCACCTTGATGCCCGTCTCGAGCATCTCGACCTTCGTTGACAACTCGTCGAAGGGCGGTGGCGGCGCATGGATTGGCCGGACTTCTTTTCGGCTCGGCTGCTCGAGTCCGTCAACGGCGTCTCCAACGACGTTGAAGAGACGTCCCTTGATGCCTTCACCAACCGGCATCGCAATTGGCCGCCCGGTGTTCACTACGGGGACACCGCGCTTGAGGCCCTCGGTCGCGTCCATCGCGATCGTGCGTACGCGATTCTCACCGAGGTGCTGCTGCACCTCCAGGACCAGGATCTCGCCGTCGCCACGATCGATAGTCAGGGCGTCCAGGATATCCGGTACAGAATCGGCTGGGAACTGGGCATCGACGACGGGTCCAACGATCTGGACCACTTCGCCGTTCTTGAGCGTGCTGTTCGCTTCCATCTAGGGGCGTACGCTAAATTGATTTCTCGGCTGTTACTCTCATCGTATTCGGTCGGCTCAACCGACCACCCACGGCGCTGCGCGGATTTACGAAAGGCGAGCCGCAAAAATACGCCAGCCGCCTCTCCCAAGCCCACAACTCGTGGCATAATCCGTCAAAGGCGGCGCAAAGAAACGGTGAAGGTTGCCGTCTTTGGGGCTTTGCCGCTCACTTCGGCTGCCTGCGCCCTTGCACGAGCCTTCGTATCCTGCAGGGCTCCCGCCGTTTGGCTCCGGAGATCCGAAACCCGACAAGCGAACGTATGATGTCCAAGATGCGCTTCTCGATCCTCCATCCGACCCACTCCGTCTTCTGCCCGGGCTGTTGGTCGGCTATCCCGGTAGCGCTGTGGCTTGTTGCAGCGTTGTTGCTCTTCACTGCTGTCACCGCCTCCACAGCGCTCGGCCAGGACGCCAAACCACTCCCGTCGATCAGTGAAAAGACGGATGGGCTCGCATCCCAACCCGGATTTGTCTCGGTGTTCTGGGATGCCGACCTCGGCAAAGTCCACCTCCAGATTGACCAACTCGAACAGGACCTCCTGTACGTTGTGTCGCTGCCGGCCGGCCTTGGCTCAAACGACATCGGCCTCGACCGCGGATTGCTCGGCGCTGAGCGTGTCATTCGCTTCGAAAAGGTCGGACGGAAACTGCTGATGGTGGCGCCAAACCTGCGGTACCGCGCGCAATCCAACAATGAGGCCGAGCGCCGAGCCGTCGAAGACGCATTTGCTCAGAGCATCCTCTGGGCGTTTGACATCGAAGCGATGTCGGGAGACCGCTATCTGGTTGACGCAACGGATTTTGTTGTACGTGACGCCATGGACGTTGTCGGCCGGCTGCGCTCGTCGAACCAGGGTTCGTTCTCGGTCGATTCAAAGCGCAGCGTACCGGTACCTGAGATGCTCAAGGCGTTTCCGGAAAACACCGAACTCGAAGCCCGCATCACATACACGAGCAATCAGCCCGGCGGATTTGTTCGTTCGGTCGCCAGCAACGCAAATGCCGTTACGCTCAGAATCAGACAGTCGCTGATTGCTCTACCAGCGCTTGACTCGTACACACCCCGCAAGTTTGACCCCCGAAGCGGATACTTCGGTCCATCGTTCGTCGACTACGCGACGCCGATCGGCGAAGACATGACCGTGCGTTACCTGGCCCGACACAAACTTGAGAAGCGATACCCCGATCGCGCCGTGAGTCCGCCGGTTGAGCCAATTGTCTATTACCTCGACCCTGGCACCCCCGAACCTGTGCGCGGGGCGCTCCTCGATGGCGCCAGATGGTGGAACGAGGCTTTTGAAGCGGCGGGCTTCCAGGACGCATTCCGGGTCGAGGTGCTCCCCGATGACGCTGACCCGATGGACGTTCGATACAACGTAATTAACTGGGTACATCGGTCAACGCGTGGCTGGAGCTATGGATCGTCAGTGTCTGACCCACGTACCGGCGAAATACTTAAGGGCCATGTCAGCCTGGGTTCTTTGCGAATCCGACAGGACTATCTGATCGCCGAGGGGTTACTCGCTCCGTACGTTGATGCGAACATCCCCGTGCCCGAGGACGACCCGATGCTGCAGATGGCGCTGGCCCGAATTCGGCAGCTCAGCGCTCATGAAGTTGGCCACACAATCGGATTGGCGCACAACTTCGCCGCTTCGGTCGATGATCGCGCGTCGGTGATGGACTACCCGGCCCCCCTGGCTGATCTTTCTTTCGACGGTTCGATTTCATTGGCGAATGCGTACGACACCGGAATTGGCGAGTGGGACAAAATCGCGATACGGTATGGCTACTCTGACTTTGCAGACGGTACTGACGAAGCCACGGCGCTCGACGCCATCCTTGCTGAAGCAGATGCCGCGGGACTGAAGTACATCACCGACTCAGACGCACGTCCGACCGGGGGTGCTCACCCCTACGCGCACCTGTGGGATAACGACAGCAATGCGCTCGCCGGACTCGAGCGCGAGATTGACGTCCGCGCGGTTGCGCTAAATCGGTTCGGGGCCGCGACGGTGAGACCGGGGCGTCCTCTTGCGAATATGGAGGAGGCGCTGGTGCCGCTCTACCTTCGGCACCGCTACCAGATCGAAGCGGTCGCAAAACTGATAGGTGGGGCCGACTACGCGTATGTGCTGCGCGGTGGGAACGGCCAGGGCGGCCCGACACCGGTGGACGGCGCCACGCAGCGTCAAGCGCTGGCCGGCCTGCTCGAAACGGTTTCTCCCGATTTCCTGACGCTTCCCGAGTCGCTTCAGGGCACGATCCCACCGCGACCGCCCGGCTACGGTGGCTCGCGAGAGCTTTTCCCCGGGCATACGGGGTTGGTGTTCGACGATTTTGCCCCGGCGGCAATCGGCGCGGCGATGACCTTCGACATGATCGTGCAGCCTCAGCGCGCGGCGCGACTCGCCTATCAGGGCCTGTCGGACAGCGACCTGCCCGACCTCATGGAGGTTCTGGAGGCCGTCAGTGACAATCTGTGGAAGTCTGGCGTAGCGGCCGACCCGGCAAAGGCTGAGGTTCAGCGCATCACGCAGACCGTGTGGCTTGAATCGCTGATTGATCTTGCTGCACAGTCGGGTACGGCACCGGCGGTTCGGGCTGCGGTCGATGCGCACCTCCGCGCAACGCACGGATGGCTCGAAGCAAATGTCGCCTCGGTGGACGACGCAACCAGGCGCCATCGCATATATCACGAGAACGAACTCGAGCGTTTCCTCTTCCGTCCGTATTCGGCTGCCGCCGAGCGACGGGAGTTGGCGGCGCCGCCGGGTTCGCCGATCGGATCGGTGGCGTCTCGCAGGGACTTCCAGCAACGAGCGGGCGGCGATCCGCTGTGCTCGTTTGCCACACGGGAGGCGTCGGTTCGATTGCCATGACAAACGTTCCTTCGCCCGATCAACAGGCTGCAGTTCTCCGCGAGACGCTTGCGGCGGCGCTGAACTACCTGGAGCGCCTGCCGGAAATGCCGGTTGGAGCAACACAGTCGCTCGAATCGCTCCGCGCATCGATCGATAAGCCTTTAGGCGCGGCGGGCAGGGACCCGCGCGATGTCCTGACCGACCTCGTCGAAAACATCGAAGGGGGGCTGAATAACAGCGCCGGCGGTCGGTTCTTCGGATGGGTAATCGGCGGCGTTGTACCCGCGGCCCTCGCCGCGGATTGGATGACGTCGACGTGGGATCAGAACTCGGGCATGTTTGCGGTCGCCCCGGCGGCGGCGGTCGTCGAGGAGACTTGTGGTCGATGGCTGCTTGAGCTGCTGGACCTCCCGGCGGAGTCTAGTTTTGCACTTGTCACAGGCTGCCAGATGGCTCACGTGACGTGCCTTGCGGCCGCCCGCCACGCCGTCCTGAAGCAGCATGGCTGGGATGTCGAGCAACATGGGCTTTATGGTGCGCCGCCCATCAGGGTCATCACCGGAGACCAGTGGCACGGCACAATTGACCGGGCACTGCGGATGCTCGGCATGGGCCGAGCGCACATGGTTGATGTCCCGGTGGATCTGCTGTCGGATGACCCCGCCCGTCGCGGTAAGCTGACTGCTGATGCCCTTGAAAAGGCGCTGGCTGCGCACGCCGACGAACCGATGATCGTGCTGCTCCAGGCCGGGGATCTCAACACGGGGTCGTTTGACCCGTTCAACGAAGTAATCCCGCTTGCCCACAAGTACAAAGCGTGGGTACACGTGGATGGCACGTTTGGGCTTTGGGTGCGAGCGTCGAAAGCACTGAAGCATCTTTCGGATGGCGTCGAACACGCAGACTCGTGGGCAACCGATGGGCATAAGTGGCTCAACGTACCATACGACTGTGGCTACGCCATCGTCGCCGACAGAATACCCCACT
>JAUIJQ010000317.1 GCA_030431165.1 Rhodothermia bacterium
AGATAGCGCGTCATGTTGACCCGGCTCGCGTAGATTGGGGACTGAACGGATGTCAGCGGTAGCACCCTGACCGCGACGCGCACCTGCACCGCGCCCTGCACCACTCGGCACACGACGCTGCGCAGCACCCTGCAGACCAACTGCAAACCAACTGCAAACCAAACCACCTGCAAACCACCTGAAAGATGATCTGGTCACGCTGCAATCGAGACGCACGGCTCCTGCTGCTTACAACGCTCGCCGTAAGCATGATCGGTTGCGCCAATGAGAGCAAGGACAAATCAATGGATCAACGTGTTGACGCGCTCATGGGATCGTACATGGGCGACGTGCCCGGTGCATCGGTACTTGTTACGCAGCATGGCGAGCCGATCTTGCACAAGTCGTACGGATATGCGCGCCGGATACCCAGCGGCGACGCGGCACAGCCGTCCAGCGCGGGGCCAACAGTCGCCACCACGACGGCGACGAACTACCGCCTCGCATCCGTTACAAAGCAATTCACCGCTACGGCCATCATGATGCTGATTGATCGTGGCGAGCTCAGCTGCGACACGCGGCTGACAGACATCTTCGACGGATTCCCTGCCTACGGCGCCGACATCACGGTCTCGCAGTTGCTCTCGCACACATCCGGCCTCATCGACTACGAAGGACTAATCCCTGATACGACCACCATTCAGGTTACGGATGCCGACGTGCTGAAGATGATGATGGCGCAGGTCGCGACGAAGTTCGCGCCCGGATCTGAGTACAGCTACAGCAACTCAGCGTATGCGCTGCTTGCAATGACCGTCGAGGAACTGAGTGGGCAAACGTTCGCGGCATTCCTCAAAGACAACATCTTCGAACCGCTGGGCATGACAAACACGGTTGCGTACCAGGCCGGGATATCCGACGTGTCGAACCGGGCGTACGGACACGTTTTCGACGACGCCGCCGGCGCGTGGACTGAGCGCGACCAGAGCATCACCAGCGCGGTACTCGGAGACGGCGGTGTGTACAGCTCCACGGAAGACCTGCTCAAGTGGGAACGGGCGCTGCGCGATCGACGGCTGCTGCCGGATAGCCTGTGGGCGCTGGCCTGGACCGCCAAGCCCAATACCCGACACGGCGACGATCTTGGCGACGACACCGATCGCCCCGCTGGTGAGGAGAACACTTCGGAGAACACAGAGCACTACGGATACGGCGTCTACATCCGCAGCTATCGAGGGCACGACGTGCTTCGCCACAGCGGCAGCACGATGGGATTCCGCAATGACATGGAGCGTTTCCCCGAACTCGGGTTGTCGGTGTACGTGCTGACAAACAGAAACAGTCCGGCGGTCATCGACCTGACGCGATCGATTGCGGATGTTTATCTCGACGAACTGACAATTCCCGGGAGGTCGGCGAAGACCGACGACTAGCCGCGTTCACTGGCGGACGCGAGTGGGTGCAGTGGCTTTCGCGTGTACTCGAAGATGAGTGACGTCTCGATGTGCTCAACCTCTGCCCTGCCGGTAAACGATTCCATCAGCAGATCGCGCAGGTGGTTCGTGTCGCGCACGCCAACGTGTACGAGGAAGTCGTTTGCACCGGCGACGTGATACAACGCTGACACCTCGGCGAGCGAAAGGATGTGGGCGCGGAATCGCTCGATCTCAGTCCGCGCGTGTTGACCCACCCGAACGGATACAAGTGCCTGCACACGAACACCCAGCGCGGCCGGGTCAACGTCGGCGTGGTATCCGATAAACGCGCCGCGGTCGTCGAGACGGCGGACGCGTTCGAGGCAGGTAGACGGTGCGATGCCAACGCGCGCGGCCAGTTCCTTGTTTGATAGCCGTGCATTCTTCTGCAATTCTGCGACAATTGCCGCGTCTGTTCGGTCAAGCATGGCCCTGACAGGTTAATCCGAATAATTCACGGCTTCATGTACCGATGCCGCTCCTTGGCGATACTTTGGATATCGAGACCGAATAATATACGCCACACGAGCCATGTATCGTCCACATCGTCGGACCCCATCAAGCCCGATTACCACCTCCGTCCATGCGGGCCGCCATGATTTCCGATCCCTGGGATGCCACGCGGCGCCGATCGACCTGTCAACCACCTACCCGTTCAACGACGCGGCCGAAGCCACTGAAGCGCTCGACGCGCTCGTCTCTGGAGACGCTGAAGCGGGTAACCCGATCTACGCAAGGTTGTACAACCCGACGGTCGCCAGGGTTGAACGCGCGGTCGCTGAGATTGAAGGCGCCGAAGCATGCGTCGCCTTCTCCTCGGGTATGGCAGCCATCACCGCGTGCATCCTCGCGGCCAGCGAACGTGGACGGCACGTCGTCGGTGTTCGGCCGATCTACGGGACCACCGACCATCTGCTGTCATCCGGCTTGCTCGGCGTGGAAACAACGTGGACAGGGCCAAACGGAGTCAGCAATGCGATACGGCGTGACACCGGACTCGTGGTCCTCGAAACACCGGCGAACCCAACGCTCGACCTGGTCGACATTGCGGAGGTCGTTCGCGCTGCCCATGGCATCCCGGTGATGGTTGACTCAACGTTTGCGACGCCGATTCTTCAGCAGCCGCTGTTCCATGGCGCCACGTACAGCCTGCACAGTGCAACGAAGTTCTTATCCGGCCACGGTGACACAATGGGCGGATTAATCTGCACGTCAGAAGCAGCGGCCGCGCGATTGCGGCAAGTGCGCGTCGCAACCGGCGCACTGCTTCACCCGATGGCTGCCTACCTCCTGCTTCGCAGTCTTCCGACGCTACCGATGCGCGTGCATCAGGCGCAGGCATCCGCGATGGAAATTGCCGAGCGGCTGCAGGCACACCGGTCCGTAGCGGATGTGTTGTATCCGGGACTCAGCACGTGTGACCCATCCGGGATAGTCGGGCGACAGATGGCGGGGCCGGGCGCTGTACTATCGTTCAGATTGCGCCCGCCGGCGAGACATGCAACATCCATGACGCGAGCTGGGGATGTTCCATCCGATCTGTATCAGGCATTCTTCAACGAGCTCAGCATGATCACACCTGCCGTGAGCCTGGGCTCAACCGATACGCTGATCCAACAACCGGCAGCGCTGACGCACCGCATCCTCGAGGGAGATGTGCAGGATGAACACGGGATTACGCCCGATCTCTTCCGGCTGTCTGTCGGCATTGAGGATGTCGAAGACATCTGGGCGGATTTGTCGCGGGGCCTTGAAGTGTTTGCGCGGCGTTGCGAACCGAGTCAGCGACCATTAACGTTAGCACCCGTGATGGCATGAGACCGCAACGCAATCGAACACGATTGCACGAACCCCACCCGCATTGACAACGCACGACAACCTCCGCACACGACTAAAAAGCAATAGACCGCTATTCGGCTTGTTCAACAACATCCCGCACACCTACGCGGCTGAGATCGCAGGCGGCGCCGGATTTGACTGGGTCGTCGTCGATGCGGAGCACTCGCCGTATTCAACCACGGATGTCCTGCACCATCTTCAGGCACTGGCTGCACACGACGTATCCGTCATAGTGCGACCGCCGGTTGGCGACGAGGCGATCCTGAAGCGTTACCTGGATATCGGTGCAAACGCGTTCCTGATTCCAATGGTTGATACGGCTGAGCAGGCTGAGGCACTTGTGCGCGCCACGCGATATCCTCCGACGGGCATACGCGGCGTGGGCGCCGCGATGTCGCGTGCTGCGCAGTGGCGGCGTCGCTCGGACTATTTCGACTTGGCGAATGACGACGTGTACATGATCGTTCAAGCGGAGTCGACAACGGCGATCAACAATCTGGACGCTATTGCGGCGGTTGAGGGTGTGGATGCCGTGTTTATCGGGCCGGCCGATTTGTCGGCCTCGATGGGCTACCTCGGTCAGCCGACCCATCCTGAGGTTGTGAGTTTGATCGAGACTTCGCTTGGCAAGATCCGCGCGGCCGGCAAAGCGGCTGGCGTATTGGCGCTGGACCCGGCGCTGGTGACGCGCTACGTGGAAGCGGGCGCGAACCTGGTTGCCGTCGGTGTCGATATCATCCTGCTTGAGGCGGCGACGCGCGAAGTAGCTGAGCGCTTCGTGCAGTAGGCCGCGCGTACTACTTCGCCGTCCCGGCCCGTAGCTCTGCCGCCTCGCGAAGCATCCGGATACCATTCTCCAGCGTGTCGCTCAGCATCTTCCGCATCTTGCTGCGCATGAGGCGAACGACAAATCCGTCGAACGACTCGGCCGTGTGTACCATCGTACCCTCGTCATCTGGAGTGAACGACCAGACGTGCACGGCGTTGATGCCGGGGAACGTGCGGCCGGCCCACGCAACGCGGTGAGGCGGTGACACTTCCAGCAGTTCAGAGTGGATCGTGGCGCCGCCGCCCTTCCAGGTGAAATGGGAGCCGACAGCGAGCGGTCCGCGGAAGTCCATTGCGGTGACCTCAGCGTTCCACTGGGACCAGTTTTCGAGGTCGGTCAGAATGTCCCAGACGACCTGCGGGGGTGCCGCGATGTGTCCGGATGCCTCAGCAGAGGCGGGGGCGGTGCGGTTGATGTCGATTGTCATGGTGATTTGGGCATTGAGTTCGGATTGAAGATAGCTTCACTTGTCGCCGATTGGGTCGCGATGTATTTTGTGAAGCTAGACGTGCCCGTAGCTCAGCTGGATAGAGCGTCTGACTACGGATCAGAAGGTCGGGAGTTCGAATCTTCCCGGGCACGCAGAAAAAGGCCGGCGCAAGCTGGCCTTTTTTCGTGAACGGAAGTGAGAACTCCCGAAGGGAGTTTGACACGAGCGGCAGAGGACCACTTGACCAGACCGCTGATCCAGTCCCGCGAC
>JAUIJQ010000318.1 GCA_030431165.1 Rhodothermia bacterium
ACCTGTTGGAGTTTGCTTCGAACCCCCAGGTACTTGCTGTCCTTGAAAAGTACTTCGGATGTAAGCCGCGCGTCGAGGTCATGTCAGCAGCGTGGTCACCACCGCGGAACGACGGAGCACAGGAATCGCAGAAGTACCATCGCGACACCGATGGTATGCAGTTCATCAAGTTGTTTCTGCATCTGACGGACGTGACAGAGGACTCGGGTCCGCACAGTTTTGTCATCGGCTCTCATCGTACAAACCGACTGACCAAGCCGGGCTTCTTTACGGATGACGAGGTTGCCGAAGCGTACGGTCGAGACGCGGTGGAGACCGTCGTAGGCCCACGCGGGACGTGTTACCTCGAGAACACGTTTGGTGTGCACAAGGGCACGAAGCCGGTCAGCAAGCCGCGGATGTTCCTGCAGGTGTTGTATACGGTGCATCCGACGATATACCCGCCGAAGCAGCCATTGCTTACGCGGAGCGAGCTCGATGCGGCGCTAGCTGATCGCTGCGACCCGTATATCTTCGGCAAGTTCATCGCGTAGCGCAGCGGGCGCAGCAGGTCAGAACCATTCAGCCGACGTTCGGCCGAGCGCAGCGGGAAGAAGACACAGCCCGCCGAGCGCAGCGGGCATGACAACACGTTCCGCCGAGCGCAGCGGATATGACGTCTCAGCCGACGTTCCGCCGAGCGCAGCGGGCACATTTACCCAGCAACCAATTCGCGGTGGTGTCGTAGACCCCCGTCTGTTGCCGTGTTCGGCTGCCCGAGCCGCGTTCGCTCGCAGCGGGTACCTTCCCCGAAATCTTGCTCGACGCCGTGAAGAATCTTATTGCTACCGTCTCCACGACCGCCGTCTGCTTCGCGCTGGCCGTCTTTGTTGCCCTCCCTTCCATCGCCCAGGTTCCGGATGACCACCCCGCCGCAGATCCGGCCGACGTTGAGAGCGTGGACGCGATCATTGCCGCTGTCTATGACGTGATCTCGGGCCCGGCCGGTCAGGAGCGCGACTGGGATCGTTTCAAGTCACTGTTCAGACCGGATGCAAAGATCATCCCTTCGGGAATGCGGCAGGACGGACAGCTCTATATCCGGTACATGGGACTCCAGGAGTACGTTGATGTGGCGAATCCGCAGTTTTTGTCCGCAGGATTCTTCGAGGTGGAGATATTCCGTGTTCAGGAGGAGTATGGTCAGATTGTACACCTGTTCAGCACGTACGAATCGCGTCGAAATGCTGATGACGAGAAGCCGTTTACGCGGGGCATCAACAGCTTTCAGTTGATTAACGACGGCAATCGCTGGTGGGTCGTAAACATCTTCTTCCAGGGAGAGTCGCCATCCGCGCCGATCCCGGCGAAGTACCTGCCGAAGGGGTAGGTCAGCGTTCTCGCTCGAAGATCTCGGCGAGTTCGGCGTGCAATGTCTCCTCGTCGCACAGGTCGCAATTGCTCAAGTCGAAGTCGACTGACAGTGCGTTGATCAGCGACCGCCACGGGTGGCGGACAATACACATCAGTGTTCGAAATCGCGATCTCGAGGCCCGGTCGGTGTGCGTTGCGACCGGTGTGGCAATGCTCTTGTCCATAGTCGAGTCCCAGACTGACCGGGCTGATACGCCATCTGGTCAGCGCTTTGTGTTTCACGGTAGACGTTGTCCGGATTGGGTTGTCCGACAGTGCGTGACAACACGGTACAGCCCGCGATCCGTCACGTAAATAGGTCATAATGCCTATTATCACGCGTGTGTCTGACGCGTACTATTCGACGTCATGGGTCTATTTCTCGACAGCAAGATGCGCGAGCGCTTTGCCGCGACACAGAGAGCGATGCTGGCGCCGTTGAGCTACGCGGGCGTTGAAGCATGGCAGCTTGCTATCAATAAGAACATCCGCGAGCTGTTCGGTGCAGATCATCTGGTTGCGTTCGTCACCGACGAGTCGGGTTTCGAGTTCTATTCCGATGACATAGATCGCCCCGCGCTCGAGCCAATACGATCGTTGTTCCGTGGCTACGATGACGCGGGATTTGCGGTCTTTGCTGTGGCCGATGGCGATCCGGCTGGTAGCAAGTACGTTGAGGGCTTTCACCGATTTCGTCGAGCAATTGGGAGCGGTGCCTACCATGACGAGCATGACGTGTCATTGATGATGAAGAACACGCCCTTGTTTCAGGCGACGTTTATGCGCGCGGAGCTTCGCCACATGCTGGGCATCAGTACACCTTTGGCGGTTGGTGAGGTTACCACGGCAATCGGGTTTGAATCGCGTGAAAGCCGCGGGTACGGGCAGGATGGGCGTGATATGCTCTCAATGCTTGTACCCGCGTACGAAGCCGGCATCCAGACATGGCGTCGACTGGCCGCTGTCAGGGATTTGATAACGGATATGGCCAAACCGGTTGTCGTTCTCGACCGGTCTGGATCGGTTCTGTTCGAGAGCAAGTCATTCAATTCGATGCTGTCGGGTGCGCTCGAGCCCCATCAACTACTGGATGCGATTCGCCGGTTTGGGAAAGGCCTTCATGGATGGCAGAGCCGTCGAAAAGGCAAGAGCGGACGGCCGACCACGACGGATGCTACGTTTCGGTCGGGCACGGCAACTTTCCGGTTCTGGGGCAGTCCGCTCACGTCCCCGATTCTGTCTCGCGAATCTGTTATGGTTTTCGTCGAGCGAACGGACGCCGTGCTTCCGTCCAGGGCGTCGATCCAGGAGCGGTTCAAATTGAGTCCGCGAGAATCCGAAGTCACCCTGCTCGTGGCTCAAGGGCTGACGAACGCAGACATTGCGTCGAAACTCTTCATCAGCGTCCACACGGTGCGTCGGCATCTCGAACAGGTGCTTAAGAAGCTGGGTGTTCGATCGCGATCAGCCGTTCCAATGGCGCTGTTGCGACGCGATTAGTGCCTATCTTGCTGGTCTGTCACCAGCACGTTCGGCACCATGAATAATGTAGTCTCTCCCCACGTGCGAGCGATCAGGCGCGCGGCTTCAGCCTTTGCCGTGTCCGTCGCGGTCGCATTCGTCTGTTCGATCCCCGCATCCGCCCAGACCCCTACGCCGCCGATGGCCGCTGAACGCCCCGTAGATCTTGAGATGCACGGCGACGTGCGCGTTGACCCGTGGTTCTGGCTGCGCGAACGCGAAGACCCCGAAGTCATCGCCTATCTCGAAGCGGAGAATCAGTACTTCGACGACGTCATGGAGCCCCTGGCGCCGCTGCGCGAGAAGCTCTTCGAAGAGATCAAAGGGCGTATCAAGCAGGACGACTCGTCCGTTCCGTACCGCGTCGGCGATCATTTCTACTATGCGCGGTACGAAGAAGGAAAGCAGTACCCGATCGTGGCACGCAAACGCGGCTCGCTTGACGCGGATGAATCAATCCTGCTCAACGTAAACGAGCTTGCCGACGGACACGACTTCTACAACGCGTCGTTTGGTTCGAGCTCTATATCGCCGGATGGTCGCTACTACGCATGGTCGGCTGACACAACGGGGCGCCGCTTACGCACAATCCGGATTCTCGATATGCAATCGGGCAATATGTTGCCGGATGTCATCGGCCCGGCAACGGGAAACCTTGCGTGGGCATCCGATAGTCGTACGCTTTTTTATTCGACGCAGGACGAAGAGACGCTGCGCTGGGACAACGTGTATCGACACGCCGTTGGTACCGATGCGTCGAGCGACGTGCTCGTGTATCACGAACCCGACGATCAGTTCTATACGTTTGTCTACCGGTCGTACGACGACAAGTTCATGATCATCGGATCAACGCAGACCGTGTCAGCCGAATTCCGCGTGCTGGCGGCTGACAATCCGACCGGTTCATTTGAGGTGTTTCTCCCCAGGGAGCGCGGACACGAGTATGACCTCGACCACGGGGCCGACGGATTCTACCTTCGCACAAACCGTGACGCGGAGAACTTCAAGCTGGTTCGCGTATCCGACGATGCGTACGCGAAGACCTCAGCGCAGAACCGCTGGTCAGCCACCGAAACGGTAATTGAACACCGCGACGATGTCCTGTTTGTCGGATACACGTTGTTCGCCGGCCACCTTGTTGCCGTCGAGCGCCACAACGGACTCAATCGGCTTCGCGTTCGACCCATGGACGACCCCGGCGCGGAACACTATGTGGCGTTTGATGACCCGGCGTATGCGGTGGGGACGGATGTGAACCCACGCTTCAATACAACCACGCTTCGGTTTACGTACGAATCACCGTCCACGCCGTCGACCTGGTACGACTACGATATGGTGACGCGGGAACGCACCATGCTGAAACAGACAGAGGTGTTGGGAGGGGCATTTGATCCGGCGAACTACAAGGTGGAGCGCGTGTCAGCGCCGGCTCGTGACGGAAAGCAGGTGCCCGTTACAATTGTGTACCGGGATGACCTATTCACCAGAGATGGGTCAGCACCGATGCTTCTCTACGGTTACGGGTCGTACGGGGCAAGCATCCAGCCGTATTTCAGCTCGTCGCGACTCAGCCTGCTCGACAGGGGTTTTGTTTACGCGATCGCGCACATCCGCGGGAGTGAGACGCTTGGTCGGGGCTGGTACGAAGACGGGAAGTTGCTCAACAAAAAGAACACGTTCTACGACTTCATCGATGTGGCGGAGCATCTGGCGCAGCAGGAATATGCTGACCGGGAGCGCATGTACGCGATGGGTGGTTCAGCGGGCGGCTTGCTTGTAGGTGCCGTGATGAACATGCGTCCCGACCTGTTTCACGGGGTGGTCGCGCAGGTGCCGTGGGTTGATGTCGTCACGACCATGCTCGACGACACAATCCCGCTTACAACAAACGGATACGACG
>JAUIJQ010000319.1 GCA_030431165.1 Rhodothermia bacterium
TTACAAGCGTGTCAAAGAACGGATCGAGCGACGTTTGCGGATACTCCGTGTCATGCAGTTCAACAACCAGAACCCTGGCCCGATCAGCGATGGGGATCAGTCCGTTGTCCTTTACGGCCGTCACTGCCTGACGTGCCGCGTCGCGAGCGGCGTCCCGGTGCGCTTTGCATCCGACCACGTTCCGGACAGCCGTCAGGTCTGCAAATCCCTGTGAACTGGTGTCGAGTAGTCCCACACGGGCCTTGGCCTCAAGGATTCTCCTAACAGACCCCACCAGGGCGTCGCGGTTAATCCGTCCCGACTCGACCGCGTCGACCAGGGCTGAGTACGCGGCCACATCGTCAGGCGACGTGAGCAGAATATCGACACCGGCTTCCACTGCGAGCACCGCCGCTTCGCCGGGCTCGTAGTGAAGCTGTATGCCGTTCATATCCAGGGCGTCTGAAACAATCAGCCCTTCAAAACCAAGGCGCTCGCGAAGCAGCCCGGTTACGACATTTCGCGACAGCGAGGCCGGCGGTGCCTCAGGCCCATCAACGGCTGTCATCGCAAGGTGTCCGACCATGATGCTGTCGACACCCGCCCGAATCGCGGCAACGAAGGGCGGCCACTCCGTGTGCTCTAGCCGATCAATCGTCAAGTCCAGCCGTGGTAAACCAGAATGTGAGTCCACTGCCGTATCCCCATGGCCCGGAAAGTGTTTTGCCGTCGAAAGAACGCCACCCTCCTGTAATCCGAGAATGACCTGTTCACCCATCTCGCCGACGACAAGCGGTTCCTCGCCAAAGGACCGCACATTGATTATGGGGTTCGCGCGATTGTTGTTGACATCTGCGACCGGCGCATACACGTGGTGGACCCCGAGCGCTCGAGCTTCAGCAGCGGTAACACGGCCAAGGACACGAGCGTGCTTTGCGTTGCCCGTCGCCGCGATGGCCGCCATACTGGGGAACGACGTGGCATCGTCGAGCCGCATCCCAACACCCCACTCAGCGTCCTGCCCGAACAACAGGGGAATATCAGCTATAGATTGTAACTCGTGGACGAGTTGCGCCTGCCCCAGTACTTCGCCCTGAAACAGGACAAATCCGCCAACATGCATCTCACGCACGAGCCGATGGAGGCGCTTATACCCTTCGACATCGGCAGGCAGGTAGTGTGATGCCGCTCTCGGGGCAAGCAACTGACCCACCAATTGCGGGACATCGAGGCGCGACAGAAGTTGATCGATTCTCGAGGACATGTTTACGCTGACGACCAAATCAGGGCGTGGTGTCGGGTGCCCGACGGAACAGGAATTCCAACACAACGCGCATCAGTTCGTTGCGGCTTTCGTCGTCGATTATCGACTCGAATGGAAATCCGATCACGATGCTCGCGGGTGCGTCAGCCGTTGCGGCCTGTGCCACAGCCGCAGTCATGTTGGAGTCTCGATACCGTAGAATTCGCGCCGCTTCGCCGACCGGTTCTATTGCATCAGCACCCTCTACCGCATACCGCTCTTCGTTCAGTTCCGTGCTGAAGGTGACATCGGGCGCGTCCACGTTTGCGGCGTTGCGGATCCCATAGACCTCCCCAGATGCCGAAGCGAGATCCGCCCGAAACTGGATTCGGAGTACGTCGGTGGCAAATGCCGAGTCAGGACCAACACGATCGAGATCACTCGCCACGTTTGCGCCCGAGACAAAGAGCGCTCCTCCGCGTTCCTGATAGCCGTGCAGCTTCTGTTGTAGCACAGTTGGAATCGCCTCAAAATCGAATCCGTCGAGGCGCGGTCGCGGCGTACGCTTCTCTTCGCCGAGCAGGAGGTCGACCACGGGATAGCCGTCCAGGTCGGCACCGAACTCCAGGATTGCCTCATCGGACGCCGAATCGAACGAGTAGCCCGCGGCCAGAATTGACTGGCCGTGGACCGCCGAAAAATCGTGGGTATTGCCGGCTATTGCCTGCGTTTCCCACGCGGCGAATGAGGCGCCAAACCCGGGCTCATCGTCATCACGCCAGGGAGAGTGAGCGTCAAAGTCAAACTGGGGCCCCGTGTAACTGATATCGGCACCATCCGGTACGCCTTCGTCCAGCCAGTGCGCAAATCCGCCCAGAGAGTCGGCGCGAAACCAGGCGGGTGCCGCAATTCGGTCAAACCCATTTACGACGCGGATGGTCGGCGCACTCATTCTGGCTGAGCGGCCGGCAGACAGTACCTCAGACGGCAGGCTCCTGCCGCCCTCGTTGACCGCGAACACGCGATACTCGTACACGGCGCCGACACTATCTACGCCAAGCTCAAGGGACGAATTGTCGGCGCGCTGGCCCACATCCCACGCTCCACCGTTGATGCGCTGCTGTACGAGGTACCAGCCTGGCGCGGCGGTCGCTTCCAGCGAATCGATCTGCGCTGCCCATGCGAGCTGAACAGACTCTGAGCCAAGCGTCACAGAAAAGCCACGAACCGGCAGTGGTTGCACGACGTATTGCGTGTCATACTGCGTCGCGAGAAACCGCAACATGGCCTTATATATGCTTCTTGCGACATCGCGTTGGAATTGAGGGTTCAATCCAAACTGCATGTCGTAGAAGTTCTGGTGCGACAGCAGCTCGAGGAGCGCAGACGGGACGTTCGGACGGACGGCCTCTGAATAGTCGCGGTCCCACAATGCTCGTCGCCGCCAGGCCGGGTCATATTGACGCCGGATATCCTCGACAATCTGCGTCTGCAGGATGTCGGCAAAGTCGCGATTGGCCATCCGCGACATCCCGTCTGGAAACGCGCGTGCGGAGTCCAGGCTGCTTGAACTATAGATCAGCAGCGTTCCAATGCTGGAGTCGGCTGAGGTGACTCCGGCGTCGGTGTGGAAGGCCAGCGACAGATCGACGGGGATTCCCAGCCCGCGGGCGTTCAGGTCTTTGTTTGGCCCAAAAGGGGCTCCGCGCAACCAGTTTACCCATTCACCTCGGGACCGGTAGTCGTCACGGTAGTCCTCAATTTCGAGCGACAAATCAAAAACAAGCGTATCTGGGGCGCCGGCGTACTGCAGGTGATAACGCGCTCCCTCCAGGTACCTTGGGCGTCCGCTGGTTGCTTCGCCACGTTTGACATTGCCCACGCCCCCTCCAAATCGAACGGCATCGGCGGTCAACAGGCAGTCGTCGGCCGACCTGTTCGACAGCGTCACACTGCCGAGCGCCGCGTCAAGGCCCGCGTCAAACTGATACGTTCCCGCATAAATCCAGGTACCGCCACCGCGCGACTGATCAACGGATAGGTGGGTGGTTCCACCTGCGTGGTGGATATCGTACCGTGCCGATGGGCAACTCTCGTCTTGCGAAGCGTAGGACAGAAACACGCCGTAGTCGCCGGGTGCCGGGATCTCGGGAATCCACGAGATGGTGGCCAGGCCTGCTTCGGCAGGCGGCAAAACACGGATGGTGCCTTCCAGGAACGGGTTCTGGCCTTCAACGAGCGGTTCGTCTGTGTGAGCAAACCCTGGTGTTGCCGTGACGGCTTCCGTCTGGCGGAACGATTCTTCGTATCGAGAGCCCCCTGAGGATCCGCCGTTGTCAACGACCACCATGTTTCGCTGCGTGTCCCGTTCGCGCGGCAGATACACTTCTGCCCCGGCGTTCTCAAGCATTGGGACGAGGTACTTCAGGACAAAGGAAAGCGGAAACTTGTCCTCTACGGTCTGGAATAGGCGTGCGCGTTGCCATTCCCACCGATCGAGGGCAGGTTCATAGTACCACCCGTGCGAGGGCCAGAGCGCGATGTGGCGCCCGAGGAGACCGGCATTGGGGATGTCGGGCCGGTCGAGGAAAGAAACGATCGGTGCTCCGGAATAGACGATATCGGGCATCCGGCTGCGGTCGCGCTTGTCGGGGTCTCGGTAGTAGTTCGGGACAAGGTCGGCGATTGGGGTTTTGCCGACGAGACGTAGACTGTCACGCCCCAGCCTTTCGCCTACATCGACGTGATCGCTGGAGGCACGCCGAAGGAGGTCCTCCACTGCGTTGACGGTAGTATCCCGGACAGCAGACTCACTGGCACAAGCCGCAAGAGCGGTCTCAATTGCCTCCACGCCTTCCACGAGAGTACAGCGAGGAAAAATATCGGCTACTGCAAGTTGCAATTCGGTCAGCGAATCAAAATCGCCAATTGACCCTGAAGATGCACAGCCTGAGCCAACGACAAACGCGTACAGGATGACAAGTCCAACCGTCGCGAAACAACGCCAACCTTGATTCACTTCCCGATCGACCATATACTGCATAATTAGCCCAATGCACGAAACGCGTGCGACATGTACGTCAGCATTGGGGCTGTTGTGTTTGTACCACCCACCGCTCATTGGCGCACACTATGAACAAAGTTACTACCTGTCTTGCCCTATCGCTATTGCTCGTCGTCGGAGCAGCGAAGGCACAGACTCTGGACTTCGCGCTGGACTTGCCGACGTCGGACGTTTTTGAAGACGGCTATACCACTGGCCTTCAAAGCGGCTCGCGTGCGGTGTCCGGCCCCTTCGACATGGACGGTGACGGCCTATATGAAGTGATCTTTGCTGACTATACAGGCGGTGGACGCGTTCATGTTGTTGAAAACGTATCCGCGGATACTTGGGAGCTTGTCTACTCGACACCGGTCCTAGATTCAACCGCGACCACGTCGTTTAATGCAAGGTTTGCCTATGCAACAAACGCATCGCAGGATCTCGATGGCGACGGCAAGGGGGAAATCATGATCCCTACGGGTCGCCTCTTTAGCGCAACTAACCGCAATTACACATCGCAGGGACTGTACGTATTTGAGTATACCG
>JAUIJQ010000002.1 GCA_030431165.1 Rhodothermia bacterium
CAATGCCACTGCCACCAACCGAGGCGTCGCGATTATCCGGCGCAAACACGTCGGGCAATCCGCCGAGCTTCTCACTGACAACAGCACGTTCCTGATTGAGGGCCTCCATCAGCCGCGCGTCCAGCGCCGCAACGGTCTCGCCTGTAGCACGCTCGAGGGCATCCGTGATGCTCAATCCAGCACGCAACTGTCTGAGAACATCTACAACAACCTCAAAGCTGTACCAGTTGGTCAGGTACTCGAGAATCTTCGAAGCGTGGTAATAGCTGAGCAATACCTGACCCGGGAACTCAGGCCGCGTAAAGCCCCGGTCCATCGCCGCCAGTGGGTGCAGCTTGTCACGATCCATTGCCGCAAACAGCTCAAGCTCCAGTTCGCGCGACCAGTCCGGCCGGTTGCGCTTCTCTTCGTAGACCGACAAGCCCTCGGTGAACCATCGCGGCACCCGGAAATTTGCCACGCCGATTGCCATGGTGTGAGCCAGTTCGTGCCGCAAGGTTCTGGACCAGTTGTACGCATCTCCGGCGAGCGCACGTGGCGTGTTCAACGCCACCACATCGCCGAAGCACACGCCCAGCAACCCGAGATGAGGCACACCGGCAATTCGAACCGCGAAGTCGTCCGCATCATTGTACGCCTCAAGCAGAATCTTGCCGGATGGCTCGTATCCGTAGCGGGGCGACATCTCGCTGTAGACGGATTCCGCAGTCTCCAGCATCCGCGCTCCCAGAACGTCTGCTTCACTCTCGTGGATCAGTAGCTTGAAGTGCGCGCTTTCAAGCGTGCGGAAGTGCTCGTACTCGTCGAGCAGCCGAAGGGTGTTGCCCGCGAAGACGTTAAACTCGTCACGCTCAAACGCCGCATTCAGATAGCGGCGCGCCTGCTCGAAGTCGCCACTGCGCATGAGATTTGTGCCCAGCGTCGCCAGTGCAACAGGATCACGCGGGGCGTGAGCGACCGCCTCCCGACTGACACGGATCGCATCCGGATACCGGAACCGTAACGACAGATTGTCGGCAACCTCAACAAAGAAACGCGACGCTGACGGATTGCTCTGGAGCGCCGTAGAAGCCGTCGCGCGGTACCCCGCCGTGTCACCGCGCACATACTGGACGGATGCAAGCTGTGCGAGCGCATACATGGATCGCGGATTTATTTCCAGCGCACGTCGCGCAAGCTGTTCTGCATCCGCGTCATCGCCATCAAGCAGTCGTATTGACGCAAGCAGCGACATGGCGTCCGTGCTCTGCGGATTGGCCTCAAGCGCCTGGCGGGCCAGTGCCTCTTTCTGACCGTACGCATTGTAGGACCGTCCCAGCGCAACAAAGAGCCAGTGCGCCTGACCGTTGATACGAACAGCCTCCTCAAGTGTCTGCTGCGCATCAGCCGTGTTGTACTTCTCCCTGAACAGTTCTCCCCACCAGTAGAGAACGTCCGTGTTGCGCGGCTCAATTTGACTGGCCGTGCGGAATGCCGCGTTGGCGTCGTGGAATTCCTCAAGGAAAGCGGCCGCCCGACCGGCCACGGCAAACTGCTCAGCCGTACGAAAGTAGCCCTGCTTGTAGGCCGAAAAAATCGCGGCGTCAATCTGGACTGCCTCACGCGTTCTGCCCGTTTCCCTGAGCAATGCCGACAGCTCGATCGCGTTGCGCCAGTAGTTGCGCTGAAGACGAGCCGCCTCCCGATAGGTTGCCTCGGCCTCGGCGTAGCGACCACGCTCGGCCAGGAGTCGTCCGCGCATGTAGAGTGCATGCGAGACAAAGCGCTGATTTTCTCCCGGTCCGCTCCACGTGCCTTCGCTATCGCGGCGCCAGTTGGCTGATCGAATCAGCCGGTCGCTCTCGTCGAGCCCCTGCTCAAAATCACCGACGGCGCGAAACGACTCCAGAAATCCGGTTACAACACGTCCCGTAGTGTCCCCTTTAACCAGTAGGTCCGAGAGCGCAGCCCGAGCATCCACATACCGCCCTTCGTTCAATGCGTCCATGGCGGCGACGACCGGGAGGTTCGTCTCCTGGGCGCATCCCGTCAGGGAGCGTGCACATAGCACGATGGCCACGAGGGTGGCAGTCGGAGAAAGTCGCATGAACGGGCGGTTTCGGCGTCGCGGCAGCAAAGACACTGGAGGTAATAACGGGGCGACACGTCTTCTGGTATGCCGCTGACGAAGGAATGTTACAGCTTTGATTTACAAGTGCCCCAATGATTCAATCTTGACCGCGCAATCGTTGCGCCGCCGTGTTCGGTTGACTATAGTTTGATTGTCCGCACTTTGATTCCTGACGTTAGGCGCCTGACGTTCGGTGCGTGCCTTCCGATGCGTGACCTCCGGAGCGTGACTTCCGGTGCACAAAGTACCATGAGATCCTAAACCAGCCGCCGTACCCATGCCTTCGACCTCGAAACAACTGCTTCAACCGCTGACCAGGTGCGCGAGTCCTTCAATCCTCATCGCGTTGCTCATGACGGCAACCGTTGTGTTGGCCGCACCGACTGCGGCCCAGGAACGGGGAGAGACACCAGCCCCGCTGACTGATTCCGACGTTACCGGCTATGCCGGAGCAATGATCGACCTGGCGAAGCTTGCTGAAGAGCACCGCGAGCGGTGGGAGGAGATCGCCGCCGAATACGACGACAAAGACGCCGCATCTGGAGCCGAGGCGATGAAGATGTGGGCCGACTTCGTCGGCGGCTCAGCCACTCGGGACGATTACGTCGCGATCATATCCCGTCACGGCTTTGAATCGGAAGCGGAGTTCCAACAGAAGGCGGAACGCATTCTGACGGTCTACTCGGCAATCAAAACCTCAGAAGCGCAGCCGGAAATGCAGCAGAGCCTGTCTCAGATGATGCAGCGGCTTGAGGGCTCTGGATTATCCGACGACCAGAAGGCCGAAATGAAAAAGGCCTTTGAAGAAGCCCAGGGCCGCCTTCGTGATTTCCAGGATGGCGTTTCGGATCGCGATCGAGCCACCGTCAACCGACACCTCTCGCTGATCGAGGAGACGTTCGAGAAACTGCGAACGTCCGGATCGTAGCTGCGTGATCGTACCTCAGAGCCGAGACGCATCAAGACAGCTAGCGCCTCTCCCGTTTTCTGCGAATCGCTCGTTTGGCGCCTCAGGCCCCAAAAGTGGGGCGTTCAGGCGCGGGTCCGCTGACACTGTGATGGCCTCACCAAGCCACGCATGGAATGTCGCGGATCTTCTGCGCGTCAATAATGCAACCACGCACAGATTCACGCAGAAGCAGAAGACACCAGTTGAAGGGAGGCACCGAAGATGAGGTACCAAGAAAACAGAGAGTATAAAATTCGCGGAGGCCGGCAGTCTGCCATGGCTTTAACCGTCGTTGCAATCTTTGCACTGGCAATGACGAGCGGCGTGCTGGCACAGGACCGTGGCAACAGACTCGAGCTAAGTGACGAGCAGCGTGCACAGATCCGGGAGCTTGTACAGCAGGAGCGGACCGACGCGCGTGAGTCGCGCCAGGAGTTGCGTGGCAGAATTGCCGACCTGTTGACAGACGAGCAACGAGAGCAGATTCTGGACGAGGCAATCAGGGTTCGATTTGAACCTCGTGCCCGTTCTGGTCGTGCCAACCGGGGGGCCCGCGGCACCAACGTGCAGCGTGGACAGGAGCGTGGCGCCTCAAGCGGAATTCGACGAGACAGTCGCGGCGACATCAGGCGGGACGGCACAGAACGCGGCGTGATGGCGCGCCGATCAGCGCGCGCAAGCGGCCCGGCGCGGATGCTTCGGTCGCTCAACTTGACCGACGACCAGCGCGCACGGGTTGGCGAGATCCTGAAGGCAGAGCGTGACGCCGTATCAGCATGGCGCGAAAGCAACGCGAATGCTGAGCGTGCCGAGCGCGCGTCGTTTATGGAGGAACGAAAGAACGCCACGCGCGAAGCGATTCGGGAGATCCTGACCGACGAACAGAAGGCCCGCTTCGACGAGCATGCAGCGCGACGAACTGAGCGAAGTCAGGGGGCGCAGGGTGCTCAGGGTACCAAGGGAGAACGGCGTTCGGCGCCGCGCGGCCGCCGGTAAGATCGCGCATGACCCGGCCCGAATCACCCGTTCAGATCATGGCGAGATAAATGTGCTACGGGGTGTAACCAGACACCGAAGCCCCCGTAAGGGCTAAAACAATCTTGCTTGTAGCCATGACAGACATTTCGAGAGTCCTGACCGTAGTTGCCCTGGTACTGCTGTTCATCGTAACGATGCAGATGAATCCGGGTGGAATCTTCGGCGGAGTCCACCTTCCGACCGGTGTCTGGATCGGTCTCGGCGTAGCGTTCTATTTCGGTGTGTTGAAACGGGGCAGCGGCTGCTGCTTCCGGACGTGCTCACCGCAGACACGCTGACGGCTCGGCTTTCGAATACGAAATACGCCATTCGGCGTACACCCCAGCGTCGTTCGCTGGATCTCAAGCTGGATCAGGGCAGCTGAGCGCTTTGCTCGGCTGCCCTTTCCATTATTGCTCGGCTGCCCTTTCCATTTGTTGCCGTTTGATGCCTGGCCGTGCCAACGCGCACCGGCGACATTTGAACTACCGCCCGACTTCGCCGATGACTAGATATGTCTAATCTCGCGAGGTCGATACCATGAATCGTCGCTTCCTGTCCGTGGGTTCGCTTGCGCTCGTCGCTGTGATACTCGGCGCCGCCGCCACGGCCCCAAAGACAACGTATGATGTCATTATGACACCGAAGCGTGCCGTGCTTAAGAAGCAGCGCGCCGCCAAGAAAGACCGCGCAGCGGCCGAGTGGAGCCGATTGGCAGCACTGGCCGCAAGCGGCGACGTAGAGGCACAGGCGCAAGTCGGTTCATGGATGGTGAAGCCAAACGGATACCGCTACGTCGGCTTGGCCTCAAATCCCGAGCTGGGCGAGCGCTACCTGCGTGAAGCTGCAGCCGCGGGTCACCCGCTTGGACGTTATCACGTCTGGCGCCTCGAGGGCCGAACCGACACAACCGCTGTCCTCGACCTGTTCCATGAACTGGATGCCGCCGACGGGCGATTCCAGTATCCGATGGTTCGGTCTGAGGTCTCGATGATCGCTACGGCCCGGTGTGATCTAGCGCTGCTCGAAGAAACCCATCGCTCATGGGAAGAAGACATTGCGCTCTGGGAAAAAGAGTCTGGAAAGAAGCTTGGCGATCAGGCGCGTGAATGGGCCGAGCGCGATACCTACCTGTTCAACAAAGTATGCAGCGCTGATTCGTATTCTTGAGACCTGGTCTCGAAATCGAATCGGTCCTTGGTTAGCCTGCAGCTTCACGACATCGTCGGCCTCATCGGTGTGGCCGCAATACTCTCAGCGTACTTCCTGCTCCAGACGGGGCGCCTTGCCGCTGAAACTCGACGCTTCTCCGTCCTGAATGGGCTTGGCGCAGCGCTTGTCCTGGTGTCTCTGTACTACGACTTCAACCTGTCAGCCTTTATCGTCGAAGGCTTCTGGCTCGTCTTCAGCGTGATCGGATTTGTTCGCGCCCTCGGCAGGAAGCCCGTCAACGCCGACAGCCGAATCATGACTGAAAGCAGTCGGCGTATCGACACTGGCAAGGCTCGACAAGACGATCCTGCGCTCAAAAACCGACTCGAGTAGCGGCGCGGCTTTTCTCTCAGCGTCCCACAACTCCACCGCCGGATGTTCATCCGCAACAAGGGTGAACGCCAACTCCTGATCGGTCCACGTCACGACAACGTCGCTGACCACAGCGTTTCGACCGCGTTCGAGAAACTCGGCCATTCGAAGGATACACGTCAATCGGCGAACCAGGTCCTCGTCGCCCTTCTCGAGCAAACCGCCGTATTCTCCGACGGATGGGTTGCCCTTCCTGTGGTACAGCGCCAATAATGTGACAATTGCCATTTCCCGCGGCGAGAACCCGGGAAGTCCGTTGTTCTCGATCAGCGCCGCTGAGTGCCGGTGGTGGCCTTTGTATCCGATGACGGTCCCGATGTCATGCAACAGCGCAGCAGCGTCGAGAAGCTGGCGCGCTTCGCTTCCGTATCCGTGTAATGGCGTCATCTGGTCGTACAACCGCAGCGCCAGAAACCGTACGTGATTCGCGTGCGGCTTGTCGTAACCGTAGTTGCGGGCGAGATTCAGAACGCCGAAGCGTCGAACATCCGGAATCACCGGATACGGCAGGTGACTCCAGAAGCGCTCCAGAAAGAGGCCCTCACGCAAACCGTACGTCGATACGGCTACATCTTTGACGCCAAGACGCCGCATTACACCACGCAACACAAGCAGGCCGGGAACGATGATGTCTGCGCGATCAGCGTTGAGCCCACTGACAGACTGACGCGCTTCAAGGCGCATCGAGGTAAAATCCTTGATGATGCGCGTCAGCGACTTCCTCGTAACACGCAGGCCATGAACCGTGTGGAGCGGCAACCCTCGGCGTGCGATGTCAACATATCCCAGGTTTCGAATTGTCCCGCCAAGCCCCGCAAGGGTTGCGCCTTTACCAGACTTGAACCACGGCACCTGGTCAAGCTGCCGGTCGATCTCTCGCTCAATCGCTTCGCGCTCCGCGCCGGACAACGGGTCTGAGGTGACAAACTGCTCCGATAGACGAAGCGCACCAAGGGGCAACGCGGTCCCGCGGAGAAATCGCCGATCACGCACTTCGCTGATCTGGGCGCTGCCCCCTCCGATGTCGAGAACAAATCCTGACTGCATCGGGATGTTATTCAACACGCCGAGCACGCCGTAGGTCGCTTCGTCGTCTCCCGATAGCACCTTCAGCTCAAGACCAATTTCGCTTCGGACGCGCTCGACGAACGCAGGGCCATTTGCAGCATCACGGACTGCGCTGGTGGCCGTAGCAATGACGTCGTCCACCTCAGAGCTCTCGCAGTAGCGCTTGAAGAGTTTCAGCGTCGCAAGGGCCCGATCAACGGCGTGCGCACTGAGTCCGTCCTCAGACATGCCTTCACGCAGGCGTACCATCTCGCGGATCTCGTCCTCCAGTCGGAACGAGAAGCCGGGGACGTGACGCACAACGATCATCCGGCACGTATTCGAGCCCAGATCAATGATCGCTATGCGACGATGCGGACCGATCTTAGTCTTCGAGTTCGTCTTCGAGCTCGTCGTCCATTTCGTCGAGATCCTCGTCCATCTCGTCGAGATCGTCGTCCCCTTCCATCTCCGTGTCGAGGTCGTCATCGACGGAGACGTCCTCGTCGTCATCGTCGTCGTCCTCAGACCACATGTTCTCCAGGCTCTTTTCGAGCTCGTCGGCGGCTTTTGCCTCCTCGTCCTCCTCGCGGATCTGGATAATCTCGTCGAGAACGTGGTAATCCGGCGCCAGGTCGTAGAGCATACCGAGATGGTGTTCCTGAACCTCCACTACCAGCCCGAGCTCGATCAGCTTGCGAGCGGTCTTGTAGTCACACATCTCGTAGCCCTTGCCCGGCAGGTAGAAGTTTGCCGTACGCTTGGACTGTGAGACAACGAGGCGGTACCCCTTTTCGAGTTTGCGCTTGGCGTGGGCAATCCACTTTTCGGTGGAGACGGACGGCTGTGTCCGCCATTCGCGATCGCTCATAGAAGGAGGGTCTGATTAGCGCGCGTCAAACTGAATCGAGGCCCTTAGGTTCCTCCCGCGAGGCCCCTCTCAGGCCTCGCTATAGTAAAACCGCTCCCGGATTATGCGATCGCCCTCCCAGTGCTGGACGGCAACTTCCTCCAGCTTGCGCCGGGTGCCGTCGGCAAATGTGATGTCAGCCCAGGCCTCGACCATAGTAATCTGGTCGGCCTCATTGGACGTTATTGCGGTCACACCGCCCCCGTGCATCTCTTTGATGCTCGCAAGCCATTTCTGCTCGTATTCCCGGCTGGCGTCTTTGCCCCGGCGCGGTTCATGGCCGTTTTCCTGCATTACAACGTCGTCGTGATAGTAGAGCTCAAAGGCCTCCATCATCTTGCCGTCGCCCACTAACGCATACATTGCCTTGGCACGATCGAGGACGGGCGTTTCCCTGAGCGACGCCTGAGCACGATGCCTGAGCTCAGTCCCGCGCTCTTTTGCAACCTCAAACGCATCTTCGGCCTTGTCTGACAGGACCTCCAGAGCGTCTTCCGCGCGATCCGCAATCGTTTCGGCCAATCCTTTGGCCGAATCTGCCATTTTCTTTACGAAGTCTCGACTTGAAAAGTCCTTGTTGCCGGAATCAGACATGGTTCTTCGTTCTTCTAATTGGCACACAAACAATTACGTTTAGTACGGAGTCCGCTCGCTGATGATTCAGTGTCGGGGTACGATCCGGCGTAGTTTTTGGTACCTTGCGGCGTGGTAGAGCCGGCAGTGACGATTCGAACCACAATTTCCTGTATGAGACCATATCGTAGCCGTTGTGTGCGCTCGATGCACCGTGCGCTGCTGATTGCCTGCGCGAGTGCGCTCCTGTGCACGTCTGATGCCCGGGAGGCGACTGCCCAGGACGCGAACCAGAGCGACGAAACCGGGGCATCTGTCCAGACTGAGCGTCGGGCAATCATGTATCGGATTGCCGCGACTACCGTGTATCGTGATTCCGTACTGGTCGCGATTCTGGACATCGGGCAGGACGAGGGCCCCTTTGTTGGCTCCCAGGGCCGAGCACTGAGCGTCTACCAAAACGGGGTAGACGACCGACCCGGTGCTGATGAACTAGGCCGTGCCGTGGTCCTCGCCGCGAATGACACGCTGACATTCGTCGGCGTAAGTCTTACCGACTCGTCATCAGCCTACGGCCGCCTCTATACCGGCGACCTGCTGGAACTGCCGACGGATATTCCGGCGCTCCCCTACCGAAGCATCTTCTTTGACCTGTCGAAATCAGCGATCGGTTTCAAAGACCTGAATTCTGAACCGCTGTACGAACGGAAGACGCTCTTCACCGTCGATGGCGAAGCACTCGAAGACACGCTGCTGGCGCGGTTGGCTACTGACGTGCGGGCGACCGCTGATCAGATCCGGCCGATGATTCCCGACAATCCGCAGTGGGATATCACCCTGGACGAGGGACGCTTTGCAGGAATGAAGATGGTCGACGCCATGGGCGACACGGACCCGACCGTCGTGAGAGCGTTCCTCGGCTTTGTACGATCGTATCCCGGGAAGTACCTCGGGCTCGACTGGAAGATCAATGAAACGTTCGCAACGTGGTTGATCAATGCGGCACCGCCGGGCCAGGACGAGCTTCGAGACAGCCTGCTTGCGTCAACCGGTTCGTCGCGGCGAGCTGAACTGATCGAGCAGAAACTCGACGACCTTGCTGACGGCGTCTTTACCAACGCCTGGAACGAAACGGCAATTGAACTTGCTGAGGCCGGACGGATCACCGAAGCGTTCGCCCTGTCTGACCTGGTGGCCGAAGTCGCCGAGCGCCTGGACGACGGCCACATGAGAGCGCTCATGCTCTTCAGTCGCGCCGACATTGCCGAAGAAAACGATGACTACGAATCATCGGTCAGGTACTACACGGAAGCTGTTGAGCTATTCCGTGGCGCAGGTGACTCGGCAAACGAGTCCGCGGCGGCAAACAACCTGGGACTGGCGCTGCACCGCCTTGATCGCTATGAAGACGCACTCGCCCACTTCGAAGGTTCGATTGAGCTGAAGCGCGCCGCAGCGATCGATAACCCAACGACGGAGCGCCTCTACAGCCTGGCGGGCTCATACTATGGGCTTGGAAACAGCCTTTCGTCGCTGGGTCGCCTTGATCAGGCGCTGGCCGCATACCAGCAGGCGGATTCGCTTTACGACACGTCGGGAAGCGCATCGGGCGCAAACAACTCTGCGCAGTCGAGACAAAAAGCGGCTGTCATAATGAAGAAGCTTGGCCGGGTTGCTGAAGCCGAGCAGATGTTCCTCAGCGCCGGCGAACAGTACGAGGCACTTGGTGACCCGGAAGGTCAGGCTGACGTGCTTGACGAGCTTGCGTTGATGTACTCGTCACAGCAACAGAAGCAGCGTGCGCTGGAGACGTATCAACGGGCATTTGACCTGCACCTGATCTCGGGTGACGTAAAAGACGCCGGCTACTCGATGTCGCAGATTGGCCAGGTTCACTGGCAGCTCGGCAACTACGAAGATGCCATCAGCTCCCATGAACGCGCAATCAGCTACCGCCTGCAGGCAAACGACCGGTCGGGGCACGCTTACTCGCTCCTGAAGCTGGCCGGCCTGTACAAGGACTCCGGTAATCCCACAGAGGCCATAGCGTCTTATCAGAAAGCCGTCACTGTTTACGATGAGATCGGAAACGTGTCGGGAAAAGCCGACGTCTTCGAAAGCCTCGGCGACCTCTACAAACAGGAAGGTGATCTCAAGCGTGCTGTTCAGATCCACGGACAGGCGCTCGACATCAGAGAATCCATCGGTGCGCGAGAAGGTGTCGCGACGAGTTTGTCTGACCTCGCGGATGACTTCTTCGAGTTGAAGGACTACACCAATTCGTGGGCGTACTACGAACGCAGCGCCGACCTGCGTCGCGACATGGGTGACCGCGCGGGGCTCGCCCGTGAGTTGAGTAATCTCGGATTGCTTTCGCACTTCCACCGCCGCGACTACGAACAGGCACTTGAGTACTACGGCGAGGCACTGAGCATCGCAACCGAGGTAGAGAGCACGTCCGATCAGGCATTCTCGTTCTCCGGGCTCGGGCGCGTACACGCAGATGCCGGCCGCATAGATGACGCCCTCGAGGCCTACGGCAAGGCGCTTGACCTGTACTCGTCAGCAAGTGACAAGGTGCGATTACTGATCAGCATTGGCGACCTGTATCGTGCACGCGGGGAACTCGACGCAGCCAGGACGCGCTTTGCAACGGCGGAACAGATTGCCCGCGACGCCAATAGTCGGCACGATCTGGCATCGGCGATGAATGCAATGGGCGATCTCGATCGGCTTGAAGGAGACATTGCTCGAGCCCTCAGCCGCAGCCGCGAGAGCTTGGCCATCTTTCAGGAAGTTGACAACTCGTGGGGCATTGCCGGTGCGCGCATCAACATTGGCAACATCCTCAACCAGATGGGCGCGAATCAGCTCGCAGTGAAAGAGTACCAGCTTGCTGACAGCTTGTACCGCACGGTGCAGGCAGACGTGGCACGCGCGACCCCGTCAAACAACATCGGTACGATCTATTACCACCAGGGCGACTACGACCGGGCGCTTCCGTACTTCGAAGAGGCGCTTCGTATTCAGAACGAAGCACGCATCGAAGACGAGTTTCAGGTCATCATTCTGTCGAACATCGGTGAGGCGCACCTGGACGCCGGCCGGCCCGACGATGCCCTGCCCTGGCTCGAGCAAGCTCTCGCACTGTCAGATCGCCTGGAAACCGATCGCATAGGAGCAAGCGTGCGAACGATCCTTGGCCGATATCACACCACAACGGGAGACTTCGAGTCGGCCGAGTCCATTCTCACGGAGGCGCTGCAACTCGCGGAGCAGGTTGGGGAAACGGTCTCCACGATCTACGTTCAAACTGAACTCGGCGAGCTATATGCACGCACTGATCGTCCCGACGACGCCGTCGCAGCGCTCTCCGAAGCAATCAGCACCGCGCAGAGCGTTGGCTTCACCCGGTTACTGTGGCAACCGTTGCATCGCCTGGGAGTCGTTGAACGCGACCGCGGCGACGCAGCCCGGGCAGTCGAGTTACTCGCCCAATCGGTTGATGCCGTCGAAGACCTGCGCGGAAAGCTCACTGGAGGTGACGCGGCGGCCAAAGTATTCTCATCGGGAAAGCGCGGCGATGTCTACGAGGACCTGATTGCGCTGTTGATTGAGCGCGGCGAGGTTGAACAGGCAATGGCCTACGTCGAGCGCTCGCAGAACGAAGAGCTTCGCCGACGCCTGCTTGATCTGGATGTTGAGTTTACCGACCCAGACCAGGCCGCCGCGTACGAGGAAGGCAAAGCACTCGAGTCACGGCTGCAGCAGCTTCAGCAGCGTGTCGCGGCCCAGCGCGTCGCCGCCGACGCCGGCGACCGGCAGGACCTTATCAATCGACTCGAAGAAATGGTGTCCGTCGCCGAGTCTGAATACAACCGATTCGTCAATACGACGCTGAAGCGGAATTCAGAACTCAGTCGCCACTTCAGCAGCCGTTCTGATCCGTCACAGTTTTTCCGCGCGAAAGATCGGATTCCTTTTGACGCCGCCGTTGTTGCCTATCTGCTCGGTGAGGAAAAGCTGTACATCTTTGTCGCGACGCAGGAAACCGTCACCGCCCGCGTGCTGGACATCCGGCGCGACGAGCTTGCTGCCATGGTAGCCGGACTGTACGAGGGCGTTAGTACGCCGCCACGGGGACGCACTCAGCGCGGCGCGGGCGCCGCCGGAGCCGGGGCAGGTGCCGGAGCGTCAGGCAACCGATCAGCCCCGAGCCTCGACCCCGATGCACTGCAGAGCCTCTACCGTATTCTGATCGGCCCCATCGAAACAGAGGTACTCCGCAAGCGCAACATCGCATTTATGCCCAGCGGTCACCTCTATCTGCTTCCGTTCCAGATGTTGTCACGCACGGGCGAAATGCGCGACGCGCTTGTCCGTACGCACTCGATTTTCAACGTGGCTGATCTGGACGTCTTCCTCGACGAACAATCAACCGACGAGGTCAAGATCGTCGCGTTCGGAAACGCCGACAATTCACTCCCGAACGCCGAACTCGAGGTCAATGATATTGCCGATCTGTACGAAGGCGCGCAGGTCTATGTGAGGGAGGAAGCAACTGAAGCGCGCGCCAAAGAAACGCCCGCCTCATTCAATGTGCTTCATCTCGCCACGCATGGAACGCTTGACTTCACCGACTTCGAGAACTCGTACCTGACACTGGCGGCGGCGCCGGGTGAAGAGGAAGACGGTCGTCTGACCCTGGGTGAAATCTGGGGCCTCTCGACACTTCAGAACTATCGCCTTGTGACGCTTTCAGCGTGTCGTTCTGCACTGAATGACGACTTTGAGGACGGATGGCCGGTCAGTCCGGCAACGGCCTTCTTCGACGTAGGTGTATCGACGGTCGTAGCGTCACTGTGGGAGGTCGACGACACCGCCACGTCGCTATTGATGCAGGAGTTTTATCGGCGCCTTCCGACGGATGGTGCTGCCGAGGCCCTGCGCCAGGCACAGCGCACACTTATGGACACGGATGGGTTCGACGATCCGTATTTCTGGGCCCCATTTGTTGTCACGGGTGACTGGCGCTGACGTGTCCTACCAATTTTCTGACGTTCGCACACACGAAACCACGGAGGCCCGTCGTTATGGGTGTGCACTCTGTTACCAGAGGCTACAACTTCAGAGGTCGCCACTCGGGCGGCCCACACTTGTCGCCGTTCCGGCGAACAACTGCTACCGGTCGTTTCTGACAGCCGTAGCATCGCGCGATATGTCACTCGGCAGATCCGCGCACTCGCTCGCTCCAACTAACACACTGCGATGATGAAACCGTATTCCATGCTGTTGGCTGCCGTTGTGGCACTGCTGTCTGTATTGCCGCGGGTGGCAAGCGCTCAGGAGGCAGTTCGGACTTCCGACCCGACTGTCTACTGCGATGACGCAATCTCAGCCTCTGACTGCGACCTTACCAAGAAGGTCGCCCGAAAGCTGCTTGCCGTGATTAAACTGGAGCACAACCTGCACTCGTGGCCACCAGATTTCTACGTCCACGAACAGTTTGACGACAAGGGTGCACCTCAGCTCAACGCATTTGCACACCCGTGCGGCGGCGACATTGACGAGGGCATGCCAACAAACTGTGAGGCGCCGGAGGGCCAGACCAAACCGCACGTCCACATCACCAAGAAGCTGCTCGACGACCTGATTCAGGGACGTGAGGAGCGACTCGCGTTTGTAGTTGGCCACGAGATAGCGCACATCACACTTGGCCACACGACGAACTTCGCGCACAGGTGGAAGGCGACGTCTGAAGTCTCGCTATACGCATTTGGCCGCCAGCAGGAAATCGGGTCGGATGTAAACGGCGCGTCATACGGACTCGCCGCCGGCTACACCCTGGAGGGAATGATGAATGCGATCTATCGTTTCATTGAACTCGATCTGTCGTATTCGTCGCTCGAAGGGTTGGGCTCGTCACACCCGTCGTGGGAGGAACGGCTGGTCTTCGTTAACGACAGCAAGGTTGATCTCTGGCGCTCGATGAGCACGTTCCGCACGGGCGTCTCACTGCTCGCGACCGAGCAGTATGACCTGGCCGAGGATTGTTTCCGCAACGTACTTGCAGCGTTTCCCGATGCGTACGACGCGCACGCCAACCTCGGTTACGCGCAGCTTATGCAGTATATCGATCAGCTCGAACCTGCTGACGTCGAGCGATTCGACATCGGGCACGTCGTTGTTGGCGCGTTTACAAGACGCCCCGAGTCGCTCGCACCACCGGTGCGCGGCGTTAACACGCAGCTCTGGTTCCAGGCCGTGACGGCGCTGCAACAGGCGATCAGCTTGAAGCCCGACATGATCGAGGCCAAGGCCAACCTGGGCGTAGCCTATATGGTTGCACCCTCCGGGCCAAACGTTGATCGTGCACGCGGGCTCTTCGCCGAAGCGATTGCCGCGATCCCGTCGAGTTCGCTCGACAACCGGACGCGCGCCGCGATCTATATCAACGCGGGGGTTGCTGATCTCGCTGCAGGGTTGCTGCAGGAAACACAGGAGCAGCTCGTCAGCGCCGAGCAGCAGATCAATGCATTCTCCAGGAGTTTCCGTGCAAACTCCGACGTTCGCATCTATGGCGAACTGCAGGCCGCGCTCCAGTTCAATGCCGGACTACTGTTCGCAAACGCGACATCCGCAGAAGGTCGTAATACCGCAGCCGACTTTTTCGAGAACTACCTGGCAAACACGAGCCCGAGTTCAAACTGGTGGCCGGTCGCGTTCCAGAAGTACACCGAAATCTGCAACACGCTCGGCCGAACCCCGCGCACGAGCAACGCTTTCCGTTCAAACCGCGACCAATCGTACCGTACACTTGGTGGGGTTCGATTCGCTGACGGGCTTGCGATCACACTTGGCGAGCCAATGGCCGACGTGATTGCCCGTATGGATGCGCTCGACGACGGAACCGGCTTTGTGCTGACGAATCCGCTGATCGAAGAGACCAACCTCGTGGACTACGACTACTTCCTGCGCGGTACAAAAGTGACAGCTACGCAGGAAGTGCTCGCGATTACGCTCTCCGGACTCGCCGCGCCGGAGGTAATCGTCAGAGAAACCGGACTCGGTACCGACGAGCAGACGTTGAGCATCGGGATGTCAACGGCAGCGTTTGAGTCAATCGTAGGAAGCGACTACGAGAAGCGCGTCCTTATCGACCCCGAGAAGGGGTACCGGTATTATCGCGACCTGGGGCTTGCGGCCCGAATCGTTGATGGCGCCGTGGATGAGTTGGTCATCACAATGATCCCGTATCGGCAGATCATCGCCCCCGAAGTTGAGTAGGGGCGGGTAATTCGGGGATCTTCACGGATCTTTCGGTGCCTGGGTGCAACCGGCGGCGGATGGGGGAATATATTGTACCCCCATGCCGCTGCCGGCACACCCGCGCCGGCTGATCAACCCCGTACTCGCCATGTATCAGCTTTCGACACGGACGCTTCACCGGACGTTTCACCGGACATTGCCCGTTCTACGCAGCGTCGTCTTTTCGATACTCGTTGTTGGTGTGGTTGTCTCGGGCTGCACAAAGCCTGCTTCCGATAGCGACGCGCAACCGGACAACAGCGCTCAGGACGCGACTGCGATGCCATCGAAGGCCTGGTTCGTATCCCCATCAGATGGCGATGCGGTACCTTCGACGTTTGAGATCGAAATGGCCGTAGAGGGGATGGCCGTGGAGCCTGCCGGTGAGATCCGTGAGAACTCCGGGCACTTTCACGTCATCATTGACGCGCCGTACGTGTCGGCCGGTGAGGTTGTCCCGACAGACGACAACCACAAGCACTTCGGCACCGGTGTTTCCGTAGCCGAGCTGACCCTTTCACCCGGTACGCACACACTCAGGCTCCAGTTTGCCAACGGCGCACACATCGCCTACGACCCGGCCGAATTTGGCCAGACAATCTCGGTGACCGTAGAGTAGCATGCACGAAGCAGAAGAGCAGACAGCTGTGGATGATCAAGGCACAGCGGTTGACGTGGGCCAGGCATACCTGAACGAGGCTCGTGCCCGATTCCGGTACTACCGTTGGCTCACCGAGCGATCCCTGGAGCAGATCGACGACCAGGGCTTCTTCGAGCGGGACGATGAGGATGCAAACTCAATTGCGATCATCGTAAAACACCTCGCCGGCAACATGCGGTCGCGCTTCTCCGAGTTTGGGACCTCTGACGGCGAGAAAGCTGATCGAAACCGCGATGGCGAGTTCGAGCTGTACGAAGGCGACTCACGCGACCGGCTCGAATTGATCCTGCAGCAGGGCTGGGATCTTGTGGAATCAACCGTCGACGCGCTATCACCCGGCGACCTCGGAACCACGGTCTACATTCGTGCCCAGCCCCACACGGTGCTCGAGGCGGTCAACCGTCAGCTTACCCACTACGCCTACCACGTCGGGCAGCTCGTGATGCTCGCTCGCCGTGCGGCGGGCCCACGCTGGGAATCACTGAGCATTCCGCGCGGCCAGTCGACGTCTTTCAACCGGTCGATGCAGTTTGACTCCGGCGACGACCGTTCCATGTGAACTGATACATCCCCGGGTGCGTGACCGTCAATTCTCGCCCGGTGATACGTTACTGCACAAAGCCCGCAGAACGGCGCAGCATTACCTGGATTCTCCCAGCGTCTCGAGGATCCAGTCTGCGTAGGCAGAAACTCTCGTATAGTACTCGCGCACGCCATACGTGCCGGTAATACCGTCTGCGCCTTGACCAAGTTGATGCGAGCTGACGCCCATCAACAACGGCGAGCCCCCATCAAATAGCAGTGCCGGCCCACCCGAGTCTCCAGGACCAGAAATCCCCTCGAACGGTAGAGCCTCTCCCAAATCCGGACTGTCGAAGACAAATTCGATGTATTCATCTCGAATACCGGACACGCGATTCTGGGCTGCACGCATCTGACGGTCCCTGTTGATGTGACCATCCGCCATCCCGTGATCGCCTGTGCCGGCCCAGCCGGTTCCAGCAAACCAGATATCTTTTCCGACTTCGTCGTTACCGGTGTACAGCCCGGCAGGCTCCACCCCGATCACCGGTTCATCCAACTCGATCAACGCGATGTCGTGTCGGATTCCTCGATCCATCCTGAATCCCGGGTGGATAGCTATCGTCTTGATGGAATACCGATTCCCGCCGATTTCCATCCAGTCTTCAAACCAGTCTGCGTCAGCTACGTGGGCAGCAGTAACGACCCACGTCGGCCTGACGAGGGTACCACAGCCGCCCGAGAAACTCCCAACAGTAACCCCATACTGTTCGCCCAGCGCCAGGTACTGGGTGTCGCTCACATCATGTCGGCCGACGATTGTCTCCGCCACCGGAATGAGAATGTAGATCCACGAAACCAGAAGAAGGGCAAAAGGCATACTCGTACCACAAGTCGCTGCTTTTTCAGGATGGAGGAACGGCTACCAACTCTCCTTCAGGGACCCGTGATCTCCCTGAAAGTTGCTATGCAGAGTCCACCCGCATGAATGAGCCGACGACACCGAAGTAGCGCGTGGCGGGATGGAAGACCCGCACCACGGGTACCAACCACGATCAACGGTTGTCACCGGACGCGTGACTCAGCCACGACGGCGGGACAATCCGCCAGTCTTCCTCTCGTTCTCGCTGCTGCGACCTGAGCCTGTATTCAAGCATGAGGGCTTCGCCACCGCCTGCTTCGAAGAACAGGACCGTCAGCGGGTGCGCCCCTTGCGCGAGAGCCACGCTGCCAATCGCGCTGGTCGGCCCGTGCAATCCGTCGTGATCTACCACAACACGGCCGCCGATGTGCAGTCGACTGCCGTCGTCAGATGTGATTCGAAAATCGTAGATCCCGTCGGATGGCACAGTCACAAACCCCTCGATTCGCATCGCGAACGCGGCGGGAAATTCTGAGGGGAGACCGACGTCTCGGAGCACGCCCAGTCCACTACGCTTCATGGTGGGGATGGCGTCAACCCGATCAATCGCTCCATTGAATAATTCGTATCGCAGACCGGATTCGGTTAGCCCCGGCGATACGGACGCCTGCAGCGTTGTCCGCCGAACACCAGCCTCGGAAACAGGGCCCAGGTGACCGCCGCGAGACACGGTGCGCGCGGCGACCGTTGTTCCGTCGTAATCAACGGTCAGTGACACGGGGCGTTCGTACCAGGTGGACGCTGCCGTCGGTTCTGACCCGTCAAGGGTGTACACGATGTCCACGTCGACGTTGGCGTCGAGCGTCAGGACATACTCACCCGAGAGCGTCAACTGCTCGCCCTCCAGGCCGTGAACTGCCGGAAGCCGATAATTAAATCCGGCGGCATCAAACCAGTCGAAATGAGCAGGGAGCTTTTGCAGAAAGGCGTCGAGGTTGCGACGGTTATGTGGAGACCACACAACCTCCGACAGTGCTAGCATTCTTGGCAGGACCATGTACTCAACATGCTCGGGCGTCTTGATGTACTCGGTCCACACGTTGGCCTGGGCGCCAAGGATGTGGCGGGTCTCATCATCGGTCAGCTCGTCCGGAATCGGATCATACGTGTAGACGTTCTCAAGCGTGGACAGTCCACCAATCGCCAGCGGCTCAAACTTCGGCTCACCCTGGTAGAAGTCGAAGTACAGGTGCGAATTGGGGGTCATGATGACATCGTGACCTTGTCGTGCGGCCTCGATGCCGCCGGACGTACCACGCCACGACATAACCGTCGCGTCGGGCGCCAATCCGCCTTCAAGGATTTCATCCCAGCCAATGAGTCGCCGCCCTTTGGTGGACAGAAAGGACTCGATCCGGCGAATGAAATAGCTCTGCAGCTCGGCTTCATCCGCCAATCCTTCGCGCCGGATAACTTCCTGGGCCAGCTCGCTTTCGCGCCACGCTTTTTTGGGGGCTTCGTCGCCTCCGATGTGGATGTACTTGCCGGGGAAGAGCTCGATGACTTCCGAGAGCACATCCTCTAGGAACTGGAACGTTTTCTCGCTCGGGCAAAAGATGTCGTCAGAGACACCCCAGAACGTGCGTACCTGGAACGGCCCTGGCGAACACGCGAGTTCGGGATAGGCAGCCAGGGCGGCCACCGCGTGGCCTGGCATTTCGATTTCCGGAATGATCGTCACATGGTGGCGCTCCGCAAAAGCGACCACGTCGCGCACCTCATCTTGCGTGTAAAAGCCGCCGTACGGCTTTCCGTCGCCGATATAAGGATCGAAGTTCTTCTCCAGTATCGTTTCATGACGATAGGCACCAATGCGGGTCAGTTCCGGATACTGGTTGATCTCAATTCGCCAGCCCTGATCTTCAGTCAAGTGCCAGTGGAACGTGTTAAACTTGTAGCGTGCCATCAGCGCGATGTACCGCTTTATGAACGGCACCGGAAACATGTGTCGGCCAACGTCGAGGTGCATGCCGCGATAAGCGAAGCGCGGCGTATCGACAATTGTCGCTGCGGGAATGCCAAGGCTTACAGAACCATCACCAGCGGGTGGCAACGGCCGCGCTAGCTGGAGCAGCGTCTGAGCCGCGTAGAACAACCCCGCATCGTCATCCGCTTCTACACGGATGGCGTTCGTCCTGATGCGTACTTCATATCCCTCACCAGGTGAAGTTCCTGCCGACGTGCCGGCTTGACCGGTATCGATGACGTCGAGGACGATCGTGTTTTCGCGTGTTGCCCTCTCCGGGCCGGCGTCATTGACAGCCTCGATGGCAAGTGACTCACGACCTGGCGGGGCCAGCGCGGCGCCGAGCAGCTCGGCTACGTTGGCGCGTGCGTCCCCTCCCCGCCGAACCAGGATGACGGTTGACGCATCAACGGTGAACATGCCCGAACCCGGTAAAAGCGACACCGGCTCCGGTATGATCGGATAACGAGAAACATCAGATCGAACGGTTGAGGCCCCACTCGTCGCCCGATGAGCCTGTGTCGCGCTACAGCCAAAGGCCACCAATACAACAACCGTCAGCACGACCCCGAGCCCGTTGCGAAAACGCGAGTTTCGACTCACCATAATCACCAAGAATGCGTTTGTCCTCGTTCTAAGGTAGTGAAGCGAATCTGCATTCAGCAGGTCGCGGACTCACACATACCGACCTCCCGTCTGGCGTCATGCAACCCTTCAAGCGTTTCGCACCGGTCCCCCTTCTTGCAGCCATAATCCTTGTCTGCTCTGTCGCCGCAACAGGCCCGGTGTCCTCTGCCGCGCAATCTCGTACGCTGCCGGCCCAGTACAGAAAAAGTGGCCAACGGATGTACCTGAAGAAGCTTCAGATACACCTCAAGAACATCCGGCCAAAAGCACAGCAGATGCTGGAGCGGCAGACGAGGCCGTCAAAGGCCTACGGGAACAGAGGCGCGGCACAATCACGTCTTCACCGCGCGCAAATGCAGCAACGCTACAACCGTGCGGGTCACGTCAAACCGAGAATGTGGAACGCCGGTCGGCAACCAACGTCGGCTTACCAACGATCGACGTATAACCGGTCGATACGACTGCGCTCACGTACCGTCCAAAGCGCACCGCCGGTTCGTAAGCCACGGGCATACAACCGATCGCTGTCGGCTTACGGACGCTAGCGCCAAAGGCGCTCTCCTACGGGGCGCTCACCTACGGGGCGCATTCACCGTCAGCGAGAACACGCATCTCGACGATCTCGGTGACATCGAGTTCACGTTCGTAAGCGCCGACGTGTCCGTACGTCCCTCGCTCGCTGAGTGTACCACGGAAGCGAACAAACACTTCCTGGTACATCGTGTCGCTGGTCAGTTGACGATGTTCATTAACGAGCTGCTCTGAAACTTCGGAGTCACTCGATGTGACCCACCAGCGCGTCGTTGAGCCGCACGCGCGGAACGCCGACTCTTCGAAGCCCCACGCGTAGGTCCCCTTCCATGATCGTTCGGATGAGTGATGCCAGTCAAGCAGATTGCACGCTGACAGGAGGACGGGCGCGAAGACCACGACGACCACAACAGCCGGGACGCGGGCAAACAGTCGCGACGGGGGCCAGGATTTCTTGACGTGTGGGAGAGACATTGCAGGCCGTGCGAGCGGAAGTAGTTAGAGCGAGCCGAAGTAGTTACGACGAGCCGCGTAGCTATTCGGCACCCGTTAGACAACGGCTGGTCGCGTCTTATTCCACTCGTGCTGTCATCCGGTGCTACGCCTTCTTTTGCACCGCGCCTACGATAGCGAGGAGTACGACCGCCCCGGCGAGTGCCGTAATGAGTGTCCCCAGCGTCCCGTGCGCATGGATACCGACCATTCTAAAAAGCGCACGGCCCAGGATGGCGCCCAGGACGCCGACCCCAATGTTGCCGAGCACCCCGAATCCGCGACCTTTCATTATCTGGCCGGCCATCCAGCCGGCGGCTGCTCCAACCAGAAGCATCCCGATAATACCCATGACATCCTCCGCGGTGTTTTGTTAAGTCGCTCAGGCGCTACGGCGAGCCCGCCGTGCCCTCCTCTTCGACAGTAAACGACAACATCATGCCTGCCTGCAAGTGCTCAGCAATGTGGCAGTGCATCATCCATTCACCCGGGTTCGACATATCAACGAGGATATCCATCGTCGACCCGACCGGGACTATCGCTGTGTCTTTCCAAACCAGGTTCTGTGTCGGCACGCCGTCGATCGAGAGGACCAGGTAGCGCTGTCCGTGCACATGAATCGGATGATTCATCGGGTGAAACGAATCCGGTGTGTTAAATATCCGGATCTTCGCAACGTCACCCTTCTGGAAGGTCCAGTTGATATCCATGTTCTCGCGGCCGCTACGCACATCGCGCAGCACCCACGTCACCTCGTTTCCGGTCGACAGCCAGTTCATCATGGGCATCGCGTCGTTCCACTCCATCGGCGGCACGTACAACGTGTCGATCTCCATCATGGCCACAATCGGAAGCGGCAGGTTCTGATGCTTCAGCGTCAGCTCGATCTCGTAGTCCACGGGGCGGTCAAATGACGACCGAAACGACTCAATGTCTTCAACAACATCAGCGTTTGTTCGGAGCGCCAGATACTCATCCGACAAGTCGGTAGAGACCGGCTCATCCGCCACTGACACGATCGCGAGCGTGTCAACGTGCGGATAAAATTCTCCGCGGAAGTGGTTGATGGCCTGGATCGTATTGGCAATGGCAACGTCTCCCGGCTTTTTAAAACGCACGTCAACGATGTACCGCTCGGCCGGTGCAATCGGAACGCTGTCAACCCACTGCTCCCGTTCGAACCGACTTACGTCTGAGGCGATCACCTTGATCTTCGCGTTACCAAACGTCACGTTAAACGTGCGGGCATTGGCCACGTTTGTGAGAAAGAAGCGTACGACCTCGCCCTTCTTGACGGACATCCGGTAGTCGGGCACCCCGTTGACGAGCATCAGGTTACCGAAGCGCCCCATCAGAGCATGCGTGGGCGCGTCCTGACCGTACGGCAACGGTCCGCTGCCGTCGACAAGCAGGTCATCCAGCACAAAGACCTCCTCCCGATTTACGCGCGGTAGCGCGTCTTCGCGGCTGGGGTCAACGAGCATGTTTCCGTAGAGCCCCAGGTCTTGCTGAATGTCTTCCCGGATGTGCGGATGGTACCAGTACAGCCCTTCATCGGGAAACTTCAGTTCGTACATGAACGACGCATGCTGCTCAACGGGTGCCTGCGTCACACCGGGTACGCCATCAAACCGGTTGTCGAGACGCAGTCCGTGCCAGTGCACGGTTGTCGCCTGGTCAATGTGGTTCTCGAAGTGGACGTAAACCTTCGAACCCTGCGGTGCCCTGATCAGCGGACCCGGTATTTGTCCGTTGTAGCCGAACATGGCGAAGTGGCGATCACCGATCTTTCGCTTCACCATCATCGCGTGAAGATGCAGCGTGTCGCCATCCGCCATCGTTACCAATTCGCGAGGGCGTGCATCGGGAAGCGCCATGGCTTCCTGCGGCGTGAGCGGCAGGTACGCCGGTGCCGACGGATTCATGCCGTGCATTCCTGGCATCATCGGCATCGACATGTCCATTGGCGGCATTCGCCACGTGACGGAATCGCCGGCAGCCATGCCGCCCATGTCATGCCCCATGGCTGCATGGTCGTGGTTCTGGGCCACGACATCAACCGGTACCAGGATCAAAAGGACGAGCGCTCCGCAGAGCAGATTCAGCGTATAACGTGCCATCAATACCTGACTATCGGTACCCGTACTGCGCACACGGCTCAGACTCAAACGGGCCGTGCCCGGCCATCGTGTGCATCAATCCACTCCGCGACATTCCCCGCATCACGACGGGCCCCTGCCATTTGTTACTGGTTACGCCGGCGTCTTCGAGTGTGAGAACGACCAGGTACTTGTTCATCTCAACTCTCGTTGACAGCCGACCATCAACGAGCGGGCCGATCCGGTGTATCTCGTCCAGCGATGGCGATGTCACCCAGAGCACATACTCCTTTCCACTTCGCTCGCGCAAGCCGCTGACCTCCACTTTCAGGTCATACGCGTAATGCCCGGTTGATGTCAGCGCGACGCCAAACGGCGAAGATGCAAAGTACACGTCACCGTAGCCGTTGACGGACGCACTCCCAACCAGTCGTCTCGTCGGTACGAGATCGATCCGGTAGTATTCCGGGCCCGGCAGGCTCGCCACCACGCACGCATTGGCGTGGTCGCCAGATACTTCCAATCCAGGCGCGGAAGTCGAGGCGCCATTGGCCAGCGACATCGACAGTGTCAGCACAACAGAGAGCAAGATCGAGGTCGCAGTCATAGGGCTCGAGTCGGTCGTACAGCAGGAAACCGGCCGGGAGCCGCAGAAACGGCCTACATCGCCGTTGGCCCGCCCTCCCAGTTCTGTGCACTCGAAATGTTCGGGACGCCCCACTGGTTCCCGTTCCAACCGTTGAATCCTTCCATGCGGAAGGTCCAGAAACCGGTGGTCATGTCGCTGATCACTATCAATCCGTCGGAGTTCCGCACATCAATGCCAAATGCACCGTTAAAAACAGCGGTTCTGTCGGTATTTGGCGCACCGATGTATGTGTCGTAGTAGGCAACGGTCTGCGGGTTGGTCGGATCAGACATGTCGAATACCTGTAATCCGTCCAGATAGCCCGAAACAAAGACGTAGGGCCAGCGCACTTCGTGGTTGTGCACGAGATTCTTCCAGTTCGCGGTCCACGCTGATATCGGGTTGCGGATGTTCGTTACGTCTCCGTCAAGCGCTGGCTGGAGGTCGAAGATCCGGAGCGGAGCATACTGGTATTCAGTCTCAGCGATTACGTAGCGACCATCCGGCGTCGGCGTAAACGTGTGTCCGTTACGAACACCCGAGATGCCGGTCAGCGATACAACCAGATTCGGATTGTCCAGGTCGGATATGTCATACACGTAATAGCCACCCGAGCCTCCGCCGTAGAACCGATCCTGTCCCGTGTCGGGGTGATAGCCAACGTAGAAGTCGTGATACCCGCGACGGGCATTCTGATCAGGAACCGGCACCTGCGCAATCTGCGCCTCGTCAACCTTGCCTTCTACAACGAGGCCAAGATCGTACACGTTCGCAAACGGACCCGACACCGTTGAGAAAAGCAGCACGCGACCATTGGAGTGCTTGTAGACAAAGATGTTGTGGAAACCACCGAGTAGTTCGGGCTCCCGAATGCGCGCAACTTCCTTGACCGTGCTGGCATCGGGCAAGCCCGTAACGTCGAGCACAACGGCACCAAGATCGGGGTTCGGACCACCCTGCCTGAATTGCAACGACTGCACAACGTAGTATCGGTCTTTCCACTTGAAGTGCTTCACGTCCATCGCGCCCGTCCCCAGGTGCAACTCCTGGTTCTCAATCCGCCACTCGTAGATGACCTTCGGTGACGTTGGGTCGCTCAGGTCGATGATGTCAGTACCGCGCTCGCCCTCATCGCCATACACCATGCGACCAACGTATGCGTACGGACGAGACAGCTCCTGCTCGAGGTCGAGATCCGACACATTCAGTCTTGGCCCAAGCGGAATGTGACCGAGCACTTCAACATTGTCGGATCCGCGATCCTCGGCTGTCCACTGCCCGGCTGCCGTTGTCACTGAAACCGCAAGAACGGTCAACAGGAGGGAAATTCTCTTAGTCATGATGTTCGCTTCGCTTCTGTAGTTATTGCGGTCGCTTGTGCTCTACCAATCCTGCACACTTGATACATCTGGCACGCCATAATCTTCTCCGTTCCAGCCATCAAATCCGTCCATCTTGAACAGCCAGAAACCGGTTGTCATGTCGCTGACGGCAATGAGTCCGTCGTGGTTACGCACGTCGACGCCCCACGCACCGTTGTAGACACCCCAGGTATACGGACTCTGCGGATTGCGGGCGGCTTTCGGGTTATGCGGCCCGTCATACGTGTCGTAGTAAGCCACAGTGTACGGGTTTGCCGGGTCAGCCGCGTAGAAAACAGTCAGGCCGGACTCGTAGCCCGACACAAAAACGTACGGCCAGCGCACCTCATGGTTATGAGCAACCGTGGTCCAATCCGCGTGCCACTGTCCAACGGCGTGGTCGACGTTCTGGACTTCGCCCGATTCAGCCTGTTCCTCGAGTGCTTCCTGCAGATCAAAGACGCGCAACGGCTGATACTGAAATTCTGTCTCGCCGATCGCGTAGCGACCATCAGGGCTCGGCGTAAACGTGTGGCCCCAGGGAACGCCCGGGACATCGGTGATTGTGACAAGCGGTTTCGGGTTGGCAAGGTCAGTTACGTCGAGGACGTAATAGCCCTCACCGCCGCCTCCGTAGAAACGATCCTGCCCGGTTTCGGGGTGGAAGCCAACGTAGAAGTCGTGGTAGCCGCGAGACCACATGTTCTCGGTCTGGGGCACAGGCACCATTCCAACCAGCGCCGCGTTCGGATCAGCATCCATCGCCTGCTCGATCTCGGTCGGCGCACCCGATATCACACGCGCCAGGTCAAACACTTTGGCATGCTGGCCGGATGTCGCAAAAAGCAGCGGCGCACCGGTCGAGTGCTTGTACACAAAGATGTTGTGGAACCCTCCGGGTGTCTCGGGCTGACGGATGCGCGCAACCTCGACGATCCTGTTAGGCAGGTCGGTGACGTCAAACACGATTGCGCCAACGTCTGAGTTCGGTCCGCCCTGCCTCAACTGCATGGACTGAACGAAGTAGTACCGACCGTCGTGCTCAAAGTACCGCCCGTCCATCGCACCGCCCTGGTGAAGATCTTCGTTCTCGATTCGCCACGAGTAGATGATCTCCGCCTTCCGCGGGTCAGCGATGTTGATCACATCGAAGCCAATCGTGCCCGAGCGACGTGAGACATACGCGTACGGCCGATCGGGGTCCTGCTCAAGATCAACATCCGACACAGATTCAGGCGAACCAAGCGGGATGTGCGACAAGACTCTCATATTGGGGCTACCCTGCTCGCCGGGTGGTGGTGGGTGCTGCGGCACCTCTACCCGTGGCGGCGCCGGCGGCATCTCCTGGGCCAGGCCGGGACCCGCTATCAGTAGGCTCACGCACAACACGAACATGCTGCTCATGAACCGAAACGTGGGCGTGGCTCCTTGCCGATACGTCACTTGATTGCTATTGGTCATGTTGGTGCACTGCGTGTCGTTACTGCACGTCGTTACTGCATAGCATTACTGCACGTGACTACTGTTCGGCATTGCCGCGTGCCACTACTGTTCGGCATTGCTGCGTGCCACTTCTGGAAGTCACTGCTGGAAGTCACTGCTGGAAGTCACTGCTGGAAGTCACTGCTGGAATCACTCACGGAATCACTCAGGGAATCACTGCGGTCCAAAGCGATCCGGCCCTCCGACCCAGTCCTGCGCAGACGATACGTTCGGCAGTCCATACCCGTGCCCGTTCCAGCCCTGAAAGCCGTCAAGTCGGATGAGCCACAGCCCCGTGTTTCGATCACCAACCGCAATCAAGCCATCAGCGTTTCGTACATCAACGGTCCACGCGCCTTCGGGACTCCGGTTGATGGCTGTATCCATCGGCCCGGTCGGCTGCCATGTGTTATAGTAGCCCACGGTGTACGGTGCCGACTCATCGCGAATGTTGAAGATCTGCAATCCGTCATCCATACAAGCCGCGAAGACAAGCGGCCAGCGAATCTCGAAGCCCGAGCACATGTTCTGCCAGTTCGCCGCCCAGGCCGACGTGGCGGTGCGCACCATGGGAAGTTCTTCGCTGAATACCTGGCGCAGATCAAACAACCTGACTGGTGCGCCTCTGTACCCGGCAGATGAAACGATCAGATTCCCGTCGGGCG
>JAUIJQ010000320.1 GCA_030431165.1 Rhodothermia bacterium
AGCTGACCGTAAACGCCCCGTGGTGTTTTGCGTTGTGGTACGTGACATGGTGGGGCGAGCAGACAAATCCGAAGAAGTTCTGCCAGCCCATCGGCGTGACCATGTGTTTTGGCGCAAGGTTAAAGCCGTCTCCTTCGCGCGTCCCGATAAGCACGAGGGGCGCAACCGTGAAGAAGCGATCCCAGACCGGGCGCGCAACGTCGAGTGTCGAGAACTGATCCGCAAACCGACCAAACCCGGGTGTGCTGTTCTCGCTTGTCATGGCGGCACCTGTTTTTGCACCCGGTGTTGCCGGGTATCGACTATGCACCGGCAACATGTTACCCAAGTATATCCGGCACGTCTGGCGGCGCCCGCCTGTCGATACTGTGGGGGAATCTCCTGTATCCGCGGGCTCGCGCGTAGCCTACGTTGCCTGCCACGAGGTACCGCGTGTATGTGGATCTGGCTGTTCATGGTTGGTGGCGGCTTGCTCATTGCATCGGTGGCAAGCCGCGTGGTTGTGTCCCGCGTCACAAAGCTCGCGCAGGGCAGCGGCATTCCTCCGTTTATACTTGGCCTCACGATCTTATCGATTGGCACCGACCTGCCCGAGATTGCCAACTCGGTTGTTGCGTCGCTGACGCAGCACGGTGACATGAACGTAGGGGACTCAATTGGGTCAACTGTAACGCAGATCACGCTGGTCCTTGGATTGTTGCCCTTTCTGTGCGGCGCTTTTCGCGTGGGTCGCAGACACGTAGTGCTGACCGGACTCGCAACGGTTGTCGCCCTCTTCGTTGGTCTGTTCGTTTTGTCGGATGGCTACCTCGCGCGATCCGATGGCGTGATCCTGGTCACGCTCTGGCTCATCGGCTCCGCTGTGATCTGGAAGCTGTCGCCGCCCGCATCCGAACCGGTCGACGCTGTCGCCGCCGGACGCCGATCCACACACGTTCTCGTTACGATTTTCGGTCTGGCCGCAGTCGGTGCCGGTGCCGTTGCCGTTGTCACCGGCTTCATCGAGCTATCCCGACTGTTCGGCCTACCCGAATACATCATCACCTTCTTCGCCGGAAGCATCGGCACGTCGCTGCCCGAGTTGTTCGTTGACGTGACCGCATTGCGACGGGGTACCGGCGACCTTGCGGTTGGCGACCTGTTCGGGTCGTCGTTTGTTGACGCGACGTTGTCAATTGGAATCGGGCCGGCCGCCGCCGCCGCAACACCCGTTACGACAGCGCTTGTGCTGCGCGGCGGACTCGTCGCTGTTGCCGCCGTTACCATAGTCACCCTGCTGTTCTCGCGAGTGAGAAAACACGACTGGCGCTCGGGTCTCATCCTGCTGATGATCTACGCCGCAACCTACCCGCTGCTGTTGGGTTGATGGTAACAACCGGGCGCTTTGCAACACCAAGCGAAGACAAACGCAACAGACGCGCAGACATGGGAGACGGCAGAAAGCAGATAGCGGGTATTCATCACATCACCGGCATTTCGGGTCCGCCGCAGGAGAACCTCGCGTTTTACCGTGACGTGCTGGGCCTGCGGTTTGTAAAGAAGACGGTGAACTTCGACGACCCGGGCACCTACCACCTGTATTACGGAAACGACGCGGGGGAGCCGGGTACGATTCTGACTTTCTTCCCGTGGTCAAATGCATTTCCCGGTCGCGCAGGCGTCGGCATGGTTACGCACACGGCGTTTGCCGTGCGCGAGGAATCAGTGGGTTACTGGGCTGACCGTTTTGCGGATCTCGGGCTCGAGGTGCAGTCGAAGTTCGTGCGCTTTGGTTCGTCCGTGATCCGTTTTGCGGCGCCGGACGGCCTGCAGCTTGAGCTTGTTGGCGACCCGTCGCTGTGGCGGTCGGATGACGGTGGTTCGGGTGAGGCCGTGTCGGATGAGGCTGTGTCGGATCAGGCTGTGTCGCATCAGGCTGTGTCGGATCAGGCTGTGGCGGATGAACCAAGCGCGGATAGCGTTGCCATTCCCGGAGAGCACACCATCCGGGGATTCTTCGGCGCGACGCTGGGCGTGCGGGACCACGAGCGTACCGCGCGCTTGCTTGTGGATACGTTTGGTTATGACATCGATGAAGAAGAAGGCGCCCGGATGCGTCTGACGCTGGACGGCAATGCGCCGGGGCGCCGGATTGATCTGGTAGTTGACCCGCAGGGTCCGCGTCCGCGAATGGGCACCGGCACGATACACCACATTGCGTTCCGCGCACGAGACGAAGAAGAGCAGTTGTCGTGGCGCGAGCAGATCGTGCGGCTCGGGTTTAATGTGACCGAGGTGCTTGACCGCAACTACTTCAAGTCGATCTACTTCCGCGAGCCCAATGGGGTGCTGTTTGAGATTGCTACGGACCCACCAGGGTTTACGGCTGACGAGCCATTGGAGACCCTCGGAGAGGCGCTGAAGCTGCCGGCCTGGCTGGAGCCTCAGCGTGCGCAGATCGAGCGGCAACTCGTGCCCTTATCGTAATAGATGTCGGCAGCACTTTCGCGGGATCCATTTCCCGCTTACGTGCTTCAAGCGTTCTTTCGGGCCGCCGCGCGTCGCGAAGGCGGGTGGCCCTACCACTATGCCGCCGTCCGCCAGAAGCTCCCGAGCCCTCACAATCCGGCCCGCAAAGATGCGCGACCTCGACGCCCTCGTGGCGATCGAGGAATCCGGGTTTGACACGGACCAGCTTTCGCGGCGTAGCTTCCGGCACTGGCTCGGCCAGCGGGGTTCGCAGCGGACAAGCCTCATTCTTGTTGCTGAGGCAGACCTGGAATCCGGCGACAGGAAGTCTGGAGGTAGGGCGACGATTGGATACGGACTGCTCCTGTTCCGTAAAGGAACGGCAAGCGCCCGGCTGTACTCACTTGCGGTCTTGCCGGCGGCCCGCGGACTCGGCGCTGGGCGCGCGTTGCTCGACGCCCTCGAAGGAGAGGCCTTCGAGCACGACCGGATGACGATTCGGCTCGAGGTATCCGAGCAAAACGACGCGGCGATCAGGCTCTATGAAACCGCGGGTTACCGGAAGTTTGGTCGGTATGAGGACTACTACGACGACGGCGCGGCGGCGCTTCGGTACGAAAAGTGGCTCCCCGGCGACGTTGACCTTGCGGTTGATGTCGACATCTCGACGCCGTACTACGAACAGACAACCGAGTTTACGTGTGGGCCGAGCTGTCTGTTGATGGCGTTGCGGCGGTACAACACGCGGGAGTCGGAGTGGTGGAGCAAGGCGGGTCCGCAACTCGAGGTGCGCCTGTGGCGCGAATCAACGACGGTATTTATGACGTCGGGGATCGGCGGTTGTGAACCGTTTGGGCTTGCTGTTGCGGCGGCTGAGTACGGGCTGGTGCCCGAGATCTACGTTTCCTCAAAGCGATCATCGGAGCAGTTGCTGTTTCTAGACTCGGTGCGCAGTGAGGAGAAGCGGCGGGTGATGACGTTAGCGCAGCGGGACTTTCGCGACCGCGCGGGCGCGTTGAAGATACCGGTGCAGAACCGCGGGTTGACGGCGGCGGCCCTTGCCAGGGTGTTGCGCGATGGGCGTGTGGCGATCGTTCTGTTGTCGGGGTATCCGATGTTCGGCAAGAAGGTGCCGCACTGGGTGCTGGCGCATGCGGCTGACGACAGGCACATCATCGTTCACGATCCCTGGGTGGAGGACGAGGCGTTTGAGTCGCAGACCGACGCGGCAAACGTTCCGATACCGTTTGATGCCTTTGACTGGATGTCGCGGTATGGCCGGTCGGGACTGCGCGCGGCGGTCGTGCTTGGCCCTGCGACAAAGAACCATCGCTCCAAACGACAAGCGCGCTAGCGCACAACGATACGTCATGAAGGGCTGGGTCCTGCTTGTTGACAACAAAAAAGACGCGGATACGCTGGCGGGCGTAACGCTCGACGCGGGTGGCATCCGCGACACGCCGGGTCGTTACAGTGTGTTGACGACGCGGGCGTACCTCGCAAATCCGCAGCACTTCCGCGGCATGCGGCCTAAGGTCATCAACCTGTCACGCAGCTACACCTATCAGAGCCGCGGCTACTACGCGTCGCTGCTTGCGGAGGCGCGCGGGCATCGGGTGATACCGACGGTGGAGACGATGATTGAGCTGTACGACAAGATGTTGTACAGCCGCGCAATCCCGGAGCTCGAGGAGACGCTGCGCCGCTGCGTCGTTAACGCAAGCGAGGACGACGGACGCACTGCGTTGCCCGATCACCTGTTAGTGTGTTTTGGGCAGGTTGTCGACATCCGGTTCGAGCGATTTGGCCGGCTGTTGTTTGACTGGTTCCGCGTGCCGGTGTTGCTGGTGAGGTTTGATTCGGCGGATGACAGTGGCGGCGGTGTTCTTCGCATCAGGCAGATTGCGCCGCGACCTGCGGGCAAGTTGTCGGGAGATGAGCTGGCGTTTTTCTGTGGTGCGATGGACGCGCACACGCGCCGCGAGTGGCGGTCGCCGCGGGCAAAGACGGCGTCGCGGTACAGCTTTGCGACGCTTGTGGATCCGGCAGAAAAGATGCCGCCGTCGTCGCGGGAGACGCTTCGGCACTGGGCCCGGGTGGCTGAGAAGATGGGCGTGGAGGTGGAGCCGATTACAAAGCGTGACCTTGCGCGCCTGGCTGAGTTTGACGCGTTGTTTATCCGCGAGACAACGTCGATCGACAACCACACGTACCGGTTTGCGCGGCGGGCGGTGCAGGAGGGGATGCCGGTGATTGACGATCCCGTGTCGATGATTCGCTGCACCAACAAGGTGTACCTGCAGGAGTTGCTTACGGGCAACGGGGTGCCGGTGCCGCCGGCTGTGATTGTCT
>JAUIJQ010000321.1 GCA_030431165.1 Rhodothermia bacterium
CCCCGATGATGCGGTAGCCATGCTGCGTGAGATTGGTCATCCGGCAATCAAGTTGAACTGGGATCCGGCCAATCGCATCTGGGGCGGATCTGACGTGAGCCGCGACGACTTCGACACAATGCGGCCGCTCATAACGAATCTGCACGTCAAAGACTTCGACCCCTCAGATCCTAAAGCGCCGTGGGTGCCGGTTGGCGAAGGAACGATTGACTGGGTGTCGATCCTCGACTGGGTAGTAGAAGCAGACTTTCTCTCCCACATCACGCTTGAGACGCATTGCGCCAATGGTGTCGAAGCTTCCAGGCGAAGCCACGAAAAACTAACCGAACTACTTTCACGCTAGTTGCCAATGACCGCCAACGTAGATCAACGCGTCAAGATTGGAATTGCCGGCCTCGGCGGCCACGGGCAGACGATTCAGCGTGCCATCGAGGAGTCGCACGGATTTGACGTAGTCGCGGTGTTTGATCCCGCTGACCACGAGGCGCGGGAAGCCGCCCATCGATTCCACTGCAAGCCGGTAGAGACCTACGAGGCGCTACTTGCCGAGCCTGAACTTGAGGCGGTTGTACTCGTGTCGCCGAACCATGTGCACCTCGCGCAGTGCACGGCTGCGTTCGAGAAGGGACTGCACGTCTTTGTCGAAAAGCCGATTGCGAACTACGTCGATGAGGCCCGTCAGATTGTTGAAGCCGGAATCGCCGCCGACAAGTTGTTGATGGTTGGCCATCACATGCGACGTACGCATTCAGCGCGCATTGCGGAGACCATGATTCGGGAAGGCTCTCTGGGCGAGATCGCAAGTGTGGAAATCCATTTCTCGGCTGACAACACGCAACGGATGCCCAAGAATGCCTGGCGCCTGCAGCCTGACATGTGCCCGCTGATGCCGGTGATGCAGCTTGGCATTCACGCGATTGACACCGTCCATTGCTGGCTCGGGCAGTCGAAGGCTGTTACGGCTCGCGGTAGATCTGTTACGACCGATCCGGGCGTCATCGATGTGGTATCCGGCCTAATCGAACTGGAGAACGGAATCGACGTGACGTTCGTAAGCAACTACTGTACGCAGGTGCTTTTTGAGATCCGCATATCCGGTACGACAGGCACGATTCACTTCCGGCCCCATTCGCTCTGGTACCGTTCGTCAGAAGAATCTGATCGCGCCGGCCGCGGCCCGGGCAAGCTGCACGACTTCGAGGATATAACGCCTGACGCGTATACCCTTCAGATGATTGCCTTCGCCGAGGCGATTCGCAATGGGGCACCATTGGAGACCGACGGCGTCGGCGGACTTCAGGCGCTGGCTGTTGTTGAGGCGATGAATGAAAGCGTCCAATCCGGCCGCACCGTTCAGGTACCGCAGCCGGTAATTCGACAATCCGCAACCTCATGATGCTCCGAACAAACAGATTGAAATCTGCGCTCGCCGGCGCGTTCGCGCTCGCCGTCGGTGGTCTGACCGCGATGTTTGTGCTGGCACCGCCGGCTGTGGGTCAGGCGCTGCGATCAGATCTCGCGCTTCAGTACCGAGACCGGGCTGAACAGGTCATTGACTTCTACGCGGACCAGATACCAGCCGACGACTATACACGCGGGGGCTTGATCCAGGTAGCGGCAAACCTCTACCGCGGTCAGAACTTCGATTGGGCGTTTGCACGCCTCGACTCGTTGATGGCTGCGCCGCGCGGTGACATGTTCTGGATGTACCCGTTTACGACCGTCTACTTCGCGGGCCGCGAACACATCCCCGACGACGTGCGTGCGAAGATGCGCGACATCTGGCGCACGTATCAGCCGTATCGCGGCGACACCGAGAACCACTGGGCACTCTATTACGCCACGCTTTATCTGATGGCTGAAGAGTACCCGAATGATCCCGGCGAAACGTGGTATAACGGGAAGTCCAGCCTGGAGAATCGCGTCGAAGCGCGCGACTACCTTATCTCCTGGATGGATCTGGCGACGACGATCGGGCAGGGTGAGTATGACTCACCGCACTACCTGAAGGTGTACATCGCACCGATGGCGTTGCTCTACGCCTATGCTCAGGATCCGGAGATGCAGAAGCGGGCTGAGATGATGCTTGAGTACATCATCGCAGACTATGCCGTCGAAAGCCTGAATAGCTATTACACCGGAGCGCACAGTCGCTTGTACGAACGGGAGATTGTTGCCCCGTGGAACCGTCCGGCAACTGCGTTTGGCTGGCTCCTTTTCGGGAACACTGAGCGCGCGATCAGCGGTGAGTCATTTATTCTTGCGGTCAGCCAGTTCCGTCCGCCCGACATCCTTCATGCAATTGCTACCGACCGCAGCGAGCCGTACGAACACCGCGAGCTCAAGCGCACGCGGCACCGCATGAGGAACAGCGACATAAAGAACGCGCCGGTCTACAAGTACATGTGGATGCGGCCCGAATACGCGTTGGGTTCGTCCCAGGGTGGCTTGCTGCAGCCGATTCAGCAGCAGACGTGGGGGCTCATCTGGGCGGTTGACGAGCCGGTCGACAAGCACAACACGCTGTTTACCGTGCAACCCCATTCTTCACCGCACGAACTCCAGATGTACTTCGCCGAGCACGCCGGCTTCATCACCGAGATCGTGGTGCGTTCCAAGACGGAGTACGACTCACCAGACAAGTGGTCGGGTGGCTCGCCGTACGAGCAAGTGGTGCAGCACGAGGACGCTCTGATTGCGCTCTACAATACGCCCGAGGGCGCGCGCTTTGAGCACATGAACGGCTTCTTGTCTCGTGACCTCGAGGACTTTACCGAAGACGCCTCGGGATGGCTGTTTATGCGTGGTGGCGACGCGCTGATAGCCGTGTATCCGCTTGCACCATACGAAATCCTGGATGCGCCGGGTGGTGATTCGCGCCTTTACAGTGCGGCGCGCCAGAACGGCGTTGTGGTACAGGTCGCACCGGCCGGTGACTACGCATCGTTCGACGCCTTCAAAGAAGCGGTCCGGGCGTTGGCCCTGACAACCGCTACGGTTCCTACGCCGCGTGTTTCGTTTACAACGCTTGGGGGCGACACGATCGAGACAACCTATGGCGAAGGGTACGCCCTTAACGGCACACCGGTTGACTACTCGACGTGGAAGCTCTTCGACGGACCGTTCTTGCAGGCTGAAAAGGGCAGCAAGAAACTGCTGATGAGCTACGGGTCATGGCACCGCGAACTCGACTTTGAATCTCTCACGACAACGGAGTACGTGCAATGAGCGGGACACCAAACACCCTGGTCCGCCGTCGCGGGATGCTGGTTGCCGTCGCGGTTGCGGTGTCGGTTACCATCGGAGCGTGCGCATCACTTCCGTTTGGAAAAGGGGGCGATACCTGGACCTTGTATGCCGGATTGATCAAGACGCAGGGCTACACCGTTGGCTCACCGCTCTCGAGTTCCGGGTTGCACGTCCTTCAGCGACCAACCGACAAGCCGAACGAAGCGCTTCAACGGGTGTTGGGGACGACGCCGTCTGACGACTTCGGATGGTACCACATTGGCTGGAATACGCCCCGCATTTCCGGGATCGCGGTAAATCCGTCAAACCCGGCAACCATGTTCCTGGCTGGTGGTAACGGCGTGTTGCGCACCTACGATGCCGGCGCGAGCTGGAAGATCGTAACGGGCTGGCAGGTGACGGAAGTCCAGGATGTTGCGGTGGACCCGGCCAACCCGGCTGAGGTATACCTCGGCTCAGGCTATGGGGTCTGGCGCACGCGCGACAGCGGAGAGACGTGGATCGAATCAAATGAAGGCATTGCTCGCAAGTACACGCAGGCGGTGGCCGTTGATTCTGATACACCGCGCCGCGTCTTTGCGGCAACAGAGCGTGGGATATTCCTCTCCACGAACGGTGCCGAAAGCTGGCGACGCGTTGGTCCCGAGGGACTGAATGTCATGGATCTTCAGCAGTCCATTTCGAACCCGATGGTGTGGATGGCTGCCACCGACGGCGATGGCCTCTGGAAGTCGGTTGACGATGGCAATACCTGGGCGAAGCAGGAAAACACGCACGGTTCGTCCTACTACGTCGTTGCGATCGACCCATTTGATGAGCGGAATATTGCAGCGACGGGCTGGGACACGGGCGTCTCGCTGACAATGGATGGAGGAGCCACCTGGGTTCGCATCGGCGACGAGCTGCCCACCCCACACGGCTACGAGGTGATCTTTGATCGCAATGAGGCCGGTCGACTCTGGTTTGCCACGCTGGAGGGGGGCATGTACTTCACCGAAGACGCCGGGGCGACGTGGTCCTCGGCGGGACTCCCCGGGACGATGGTTTTTGACATGCTGTTTGTGAACATGGAAGGAGCGGTTTCCAAATGAACGTCCTGCGTAACGCATATCAACCGTTGCTGCTTCTGCTACTGATGTTGTTGACGTTGCCGGCGGACGCTGACAAAGCAGAGGCCCGTCAACGAAGTGGCGACGACCAGCGCCTGTACGCATCGCTTGTGCGTTCGCGTGGCTGGGTTGTGGGAACGGCGCTGTCGGGTAGCGGCATGCATCACCGTGCCAGCGACACCACATGGACCCACACGGGCTGGAACCACCCGATGATCCGCTTCACCGCATCATCGCCCCCGGCGCTGCTGCCATCGATTCCAGCGGCGGTATTCACTTTGTTGCGACCGGCCGCCACTGAGCCGCACCCGCTACGCCCAACCTTTTGCCCTGAGTCCCACCATGACCCTTCGCACCCTGATTTCTTTTTGCGCCGTCTCTCTGCTAGCCGGTCCTCTCGCCGCCCAACCGTCTGGCGGTC
>JAUIJQ010000322.1 GCA_030431165.1 Rhodothermia bacterium
TCGTGCAAGACGGCATGGCGAGTCAGGCCATGGCCAGTCTCACCGGCAGTGCATTTCTCACTGCGTTTGCCGTAAGCCTCGGCGCCTCAAACGTTACGATCGGCATCCTTGCCGCGATTCCCCATCTGGCGCAACTATGCCAGCTCCCGTCGATCACGCTGGTGAATCACATTGGCAACCGCCGCTTCCTCTCTGTCGTGAGTTCGACAATCGGTCGAAGTAGCTGGCTCCTGGTCGCGGCGGCTCCACTTTTTCTCAGACAGGAAACCGCACTCCTGATGCTCGTCCTCGGGCTGGCGATGGCATCAATAATGTCGGCCGTTTCAAACGCGGGCTGGAATTCGTGGGTACACGAACTGGTTCCCAGAGACCGCCTCGGCTCTTTTTTTGGACGCCGATTTGGCTACGCCACCGCCGTCGGGATGGCGATGTCGCTCCTGGGCGCATACTTCGTTGACGTCGTCGCGCCGTCCTACCTGCCAGATCAGCGTTACGCTTATTCGGTCCTGTTCACCGTCGCCTTTCTTCTCGGCCTTATCGGCGTCTTGTTTGTCGCACGCATTCCCGAGCCTACGTACCGACGGCTACCCGGGACACTGTGGCAACTTCTCAAGCAGCCGTTCTCAGACGCCAACTTCGTCAACCTCATCCGATTTATCGGTTCGTGGAATCTGGCGATGTACCTGGCCACGCCTTTCTTCGTCGTCTACATGCTCACGCGACTTGAGCTCAGACTTGGATGGGTAGTGGCGCTGATCGTTCTCGGGCGCCTGATAAACATTCTGTTCCTGCGCGTTTGGGGTGCGTTTTCAGACCGACGCGGTAACAAAGCAGTGCTCGCGCTCAGTTGCCCGCTGTGCCTGCTGTGTGTGTTCGGCTGGACGTTTACCTCGCTCCCGGAGACGTACTTCCTGACCATTCCGCTGCTTATCGCACTACACGTGCTCATGGGCATCGCCATGGCGGGCATAACCCTCGCAACAGGCAACATCGGGCTTCATCTTGCCCCGCAAGGAAGCGGAACCAGCTTCCTCGCGTCCCTGAATTTTGTATCCGCAATGGCGGCCGGCGTTGCGCCGCTACTTGCCGGCGGACTCGTCGACTTCTTTGTCAACCGCGAGCTGTCCTGGACGCTCCGCTGGATTGATCCCGGCAGCCGGTCGGTTTCCCTCGAGATCCTGAACCTCCAGCAGTGGGACTTCATCTTTGCGCTCTCAGCCGTCGCCGGGCTCTACGCCCTGCACCGGCTGGCAATGGTCCGCGACGTGGACAATCGTCAGGACCGCATTGAGCTCATGGAGCTGTTGAACGCGGCGGGTCGGGAGCTACGCGACTTCTCGCCCGTTGCGACGATTCGCAACATCCGCGCGTTCTCCTTCAGTCCCGCCCGCGAGCGCCAGTCGCGCTAGCGCTGCTACTCGTAGTACGTCAGCCGTCGCCGATCAATACGAACAAGCTTGCCCGCGAAGGACGCGTGCCGAACGGTCCAGTTGCCCGCGTCATCGAACAGGAGGTACTCGAATCGCGTCGCGCCTATCGATGCCCCATCGGGTTCGACAAACGTCGACGATGTCATCAGGCCGCGTTCATCGAACGTCGCGTAGTACGTGCCCTGGCGTTCTCCCTCGGCTGAGACGAAGTAGAACTCGGTCGGATTGCCATCCGGGTCATTCTCGAAAACCGTCGTTCCAAGCCGCGTACTGTCCGGCGAAAACGAGCGTTCCTCCGTCTTGTACCCCCGCGCGTCTGTGTCGTATTCGTATCGAACGGCAAGCCGGCCATTGGCAACGTAGAGCCCACCTGCGCGGAGGACGCCCTCAGCGTCGTACCGCTGAATCAGGGTCTCTTCGCCTGAACCGTCCTGCACCTGATAGCGGCGCTCAACAACACGGCCGGCCTCATCAAACCGCTCAGACTTACGAACCTGCAGCGTGTCAGCCACCGTGCGACCGTCAGGGGATTGCTTTACGGAGTACTCTTCGGTTACGATCAGCCGGGCAACCTGCTGAGGTGCATCAGACGACTCTGGGGTAGGCTGACACGCAGTGAACAGGGTTGCAAGCAGGGTTGTCGCCGTCAGGCTGAACAACACCGAATGAGAGGACATTCTCACGCCAGGATTACGTATGTGGACAATAGCGAGGAGGTCGAGGCCACCGTCTTTGAGGCTATCTAACAAGGCCCTTTCGTCTGAGGATCCTGCGAACACGCCTGACGCGCACCCTGTTGACACCCCAGTCAAATCCGGGAATTCTCGAACTTGAAATGATGTCTATTCGGCCATCCGGGTGCCGAGTCAGGCGCAGGTCGTCTTTGTACGGAGTATGTGGTACGATGAACTCGGCCCTGTATTTAGTCGCAGACCGCGATCTTTCGGTTGCGTGTTTCATTGAGGAGACGGCGTCGCACACCGCCGACCAGGGCGTGTCATCGGCGGCCAGGTACATCGGCGCGACGCGCTGCACAAACGTCCGGGCCGTTGAGTCAGCGCGATTTGGTATCCAGTGCGAGTACCGCATGGGTCATTCCCGCTCGAGTTGGAGGTCAAGCTGCGTATTCCATGCGACGCCCCAGGTTTCCGGCAAAGCTGCGCCACCGAGTAGTTGGAAGCCGGCTTCGCGGAATGCACCCAGGTGCACCAGTGCGCCGCCGGCAGGTGCAACCGTGCCCGGGCGAAATCCGGCAAGCGAATCAACCCTGATCGATGCCCGCTGTCCGTCGCCAGAGACTGCGACTTCGAGCGCCAGCGAGCCGAACTCGGTTTGCAATCCTTCGGCACGCATCGTGGCTCCCGCGTACAGCCAGCCGGCTGGAATTCCCTTCAGCAGGTGAAGGTTCTCGCCGTCTTCAATGGCAACCATGTATCGCATCAGGCTGAGGAACTCAGACGATGCACTCGAATGCGGGACGTCACCGGTGGTTCTGCGTTGTTCACCACGAGGGAGTTGTTCTTCAACCCACACGTGTGTTGGTGCTGCGTGATTTGCCACCGCGTACAACATCTTTTGCGCACGTTCCTCATTACCTACGTAGAGCCAGACGCCGGCTCTTGTCGCCTCGATGAAGGGTTGGACCCCGCCGTCGAGCCAACCCGTTGAGAGCACCAGTCCCTCAGCGGTGGGAGCGTCAGCCAGCATCTTCAGATTCATCGAGACAATGGGGTCGTCTTTCGCCAGAAGCCGACCCGGGAATACCATGTGCGAGAATTGAGTCTGACTCCGCTGCGGCACATGGCGACCTGCATCAAACTCCATGCGAATCGGAAGGAACCAGTTGCCAAATTCGTCCTGCGTGTACGCACGCGCAGCGGCTCGGCGGAAGGCGGCCTCATAGTCAGCAAACGCTGCTTCGTACCGTGCCGCGTCATCGACGCGGCCAAGCCAGCGCGCACCGCGCGCCATGTCCTTGATTGCGAGCAGACTCCAGTAGTTCGATGTAAACTCCGGCACAATCCCACCAACACCGCCATCCGACAAACCCGGCGGCATCAATCCGTAGTTCAACGAAGTAGCGTCACTGCTGCGGGCGCGCGTGCGTACAATCCAATCGGCAGCGCGACGAAGGTTCTCCCAGTTGGCCGACAAATAGGTCGAGTCGCGCGTGATGCGGGCGTGCAGGTGGAGCGCGTGTACGGCCAATCCGGTTTCTTTGAGCAGCGTCGGCGGCGTGAGGATCAGAATGCGTCCATCCTCCTGCTGATGGCTGAACGTCTGCGCCAACGAAGCGCGTGCGGTCTCGCTGTCACCGAGGTACGATAAGGCGCGCCCTACGCGCGGCTGGTTCGACGCCCACAGTCCTCGATAAACTGACGGGCCCGGCTGCGACTGTAATCCGCCATCAACATACTCGGTGAGCTGGTACATCGTTCGGATGCTCCCGTTCAGCAGTGCCTGCAGGGCACTGTCGGGGACCACCAGCCTGTCAAACGGCAACCCGGCCCGTTCGCGCCAGAACGTTGCCAGCCGCTCCTTCTCATGGGCGGGGTCGAGGCTGTCGCCATCCGACATGCCCGCCCCGGATCCGCCCGCCTGTACGTGGACCACTGCCTCACGCACGCCAGACGGCAATGTCAGCTTCCACACGCCGTCTTCGAACGTTGCTGCCTCAGCGCGCGGATTGGTAGAGACAAACGGTTCGCCAAATCCCGTCAGCGTTCCCGACGGCGCGTCAAACGAGAGGTCCCGTCGCGTACGCACGGTTACCGTCAGCGCCACGTCGCGGTCTCCAGCGTTTACGCTACGGGCGTGAAGCACATCGACTCGGGCGCCGCGTGCACGCGTTTGGGTGTCGCGACCGCAATCGACGTACACCTCAGCGTCCGCCGACAATGAACCCCGAATCAGCGCTTGCTCGTCGATTACACGATCAGCGGCGAACATCCAGATCGCACTAACAAACACATTCCCATCGACGGTTGACGGATCAGCACGGATCGCGATGTCAAGCCACCCGTCACCGTTGACATCGCGGGCGTCAAAAGGAACCACAGCGGGGACGTTCTGCCCGACGCTGTTCACCACGTCGAACTGGACGACGGAAGTCCCCTCTACGTCGAGTGACATCACCCGTGTAACGCGGTCACCCACTTTTCGATAAGGATCCGCAAAACCGAGTACGACGGTTTTTGATGCCGACGGCACGACGCGGATGCGATACCGTACGGGGCGATTTGTGCCGTACGCAACGTTTCGGAAAGCCGGATCAACTACACCGTCCGGGTCTGCCCACCCAACCGAGTTCGTCGTACCGTTTAGTCGTTGGACCTCATCGTCTC
>JAUIJQ010000323.1 GCA_030431165.1 Rhodothermia bacterium
GACGGTCGACAGCATCCGGATGGAAGGGTCGGTGACTCTCTTCGACGCAGCGGATGGCAAAGTCGCAGGCGTGGTCCAGGACGCGGAAAGCGGGCCGGCGATCGCGCTGTTTTCACTGGACTGACCGGACTCCCTGGACTAACGGTTCTCCCTGGACTCACGGTTCTCCCTGGACCAACTGGACTAACTGGACGCACTGACATCCAATCCTGCTAATATGCACGGATGAAGCCGATCCTCGCAGATCGTCCGATCGCGGTGCTGTCCTGGGCCGCAGCGATTCTCCTTGCCGGGGGATGGGCAGCTACGCGTGTTCCCGTTGAGTGGGTGCCGCGCGTCGAGCTGCACGAAGTCAACGTCCAGGCTTACTGGTTTGGGGGCTCGCCGCGACAGGTTGAGCGCTACGTTACCGCGCCGATTGAGCGGGCTGTACAAACAGTGCCCGGCGTGGAGCATATCCGCAGCTATTCCCAGGAGGGATCAGCGACGATCATCCTCGAGGTCGCCGAAGACGCAGATCTGGGTTCATTTGTTGCTCAGGTAAACGAGCAGCTCCAGGTCGTGCGTGCGGTATTGCCCGAGCGTGTGTTTCCGCGGCTGACCAAGAGCATACCCGAAGAGCTGCGCGACCAGCAGGGGTTCCTGATCCTGCAACTCATCGGTCCGCAAGATGCCGACGTACTGCGTGCGTTTGCTGAACGTGAAATACAGCCAAGGCTAAGCTCGATTCACGGCGTTGCCGAGGTCGCGGTACAGGGTGGGACGGAGCGGGAAATCCGGATCGAACTGGATCCCGACCGCCTCGCGACGTACGGCGTCGGGCCCAACGATGTGCGTCAGGCAATCTTCGACGCAAACCGTGACCTGACGTTCGGGACATTCAAGGCGCCTGGTATCGCACGCCTGGCGTACAGTCCGCCGGTCGCGCAGATCGCCGACCTCGCGTCAACACCGGTCAGGGCGCGTCAGAACATGGAGCCGATTCGATTGGATGATGTCGCTGACGTGGTGCTGGGTGACGCACCGCTTGGATCGGTCAGCCGCATCGACGGTCAGCCTGTTGTGACGATCACGATTGATCGCGCCCGCGGCAGTGACCTGCTTGAGGTCGCCGCACTTGTCCGGGAGCGCGTTGATGAAATGGGTGAATCGATACCCGCCGGCGCGCGGCTTGTTGTTGCCGTTGATCGTAGCGAATCGGTGCGGGACCAGTTTGAATCACTGGTTGTGCAGGGTGGTATCGGACTCCTGCTGGTAGTCCTTGTGTTGCTGTTTATGCTGCGCAGCCTGCGTGCCGTGCTGGTTGTGGTCTTCAGCGTCGGCGTTGCCATAGCCGTCGCCTATCTGCTGTTCCTTCCGCTCGGCCTGACTGTCAACATGATCACCGTCGCCGGGATGGTGCTGGTGTTCGGATTACTTGTCGACAACGCCGTTGTGGTTGTTGAACAGTTTATGCTGCGCAAAGACCCGTACGAGGCGTTGGCCGCGGTTTGGCTGCCGCTGTTGGGCGGTACGTTGACGACGATGGTTGTGCTGATTCCGCTGGTTTATCTCAGCGGTGAACTGCGCAAATTGTTTGTGCCATTTGGGGTGCTTGTCTCGGTCACGCTGCTCGCTTCACTGGTTACGGCGGCGGTGATTGTTCCTGTGGCGTCACGCTATCTCCCACGCCAGCATCAAGCGGCAGGCCGACCATGGAAGCGACTGGGGAGGATTGTGGCGGCGCCATATCGCTGGTGCGCGCGCTTCCCCAAGACAACGCTGATCCTGTTTGCGCTCCTGATTGGGCTGCCGTTTTGGAAGATGCCCACCCGTATCGGTGCGCCGGCTGATGGCGGAGAACGCGCGCGACCGGTGGAGCGCCTCGTGTCGCTGTACAATTCGGTACAACAGCGCGACTTCGTGATTGTCGCGCGTGAGAAGATTGACCCGGCGCTTGGGGGCGTCCTCCGGAAGTTCTTCCGCGAGACGACATTTGGTACGCCGTGGAGTTTTGGGCGGCGTGAGGAGGTACGCGTATACCTGGGCTTTCCTCCCGGCAATCCCGTCGAACGGGCAGACTCCCTGATTAGGCCCTTCGAAGCCATTGCACTCGCGTCACCGTCGGTCGAGCAAACGATCGTTCGCGTTACCGATCAGTCTGCGACGCTTACCGTGTCGTTCCCGGATGAATGGCTTTTGCGGGCTGAACCCTACGTCATGCGTGAGCGCTTGATCAAGCGCGCCACACTGCTTGGCGGGATCAGGGTGACCGTGTCGGGTCTTGTACAGGACGGCTACTACAGCGGAGGCAGTTACAACTCATCCGGTCAGCGGCTTGTCGCCTATGGACCCAACTTCGAGGAGCTGGAGGCACTGACAGATCGGTTCTCTGATTTCCTGAAGCGGCGAAGTCGCCGTGTTCGCGCGGTGCACGCAAGCTCCAGTTCGCTCTACGGGCGTGAGGAGCGTGAAGTTGTGCGGATAGACTGGCGGGCAACACAACACGTTGAAGCCGGCGCGACGGCGTCTGACCTGGCGGGCGTGTTGCGCCCGGTTTTCTCGTCGCAGACGCGGGCGTTTGAGTTTCCGACAGCATCCGGGGACCTGATGCCGGGGCGGATTATTGTCCGCAATGCAGAGTCGGTGCAGCTCGGTAGACTCATCGCGAGGCCGCTGACTGTATCCGACAGTTTGCAGGTGCGCTTGGATGCCTACACGGCCCCGACGATGATCACGCGGCCTTCTGCGGTTGAGCGTGAAGATCAGCAATACAAGATGTATCTGTCGGTCGACTTTATCGGGCCGTATCAGTTGGCGAACAACTTCATCCAGGAGTCGCTCGCCGCGTTCAGGGCGCCGTCGGGCTATCGCATTGGGCGTGACACGCGATCCTTCTTTACAGAAGAGACGCAGCGGTCCCTGCTCGGGCTCATCGCGGGAACGATCCTGCTCGTGTTCCTGATTACCGCCGTTGTGTTTGAGTCGTGGCGGTTGCCCGTTCTGGTGCTACTCAGTGTACCGACCGCGTTGGTTGGTGTCGCTGCGGCCTTCCTGTTGTCGGGCGCTACGTTCAGTCAGGGTGCATTCATCGGATGCGTTTTGCTCGCGGGTGTTGCGGCAAACGACTCCATCCTGCTTGGCCACCGGTACCAGCACCTTCGAAGAACCCACCCGGGTCGCAGCCGGCGCCACATGGTGCGAATTGCGGTCCGCGAGCGACTGCGACCGATGTGGACCACAACGCTGACGTCAGCGGCGGCCATGCTGCCACTGATCGTCCTTGCCTCCGACTCGGATTTCTGGCTTGGGCTGGCACTTGTTGTAACCGGAGGCCTGCTGGCGAGCACAACACTGGCGCCCCTGGTTACGGTGGCGCTGGTCTCGCTCGGCCAGCGTCAGTCGGCCTGAGCCAGCGTCAGTCGGCCTGAGCAAGCCGCACTTAACTAGCCGGTGTTGACGATCTGGAACAAGGACCGCGAACAGCTCTGCCCGAACTTACCCGGCTGAACTATTCGGGATGTGACTGCCACAGGACGTGGCGAATCATCCACTTGCCTTCGATCTTCTCGAGCTGGAAGTAGTCGATGCCCCAGTCAGCCGTGAGCTTGGCTGTGGCTGTTTTGTCGAGAACATCGAGGACCTTGATCTCCTTGGGAGACTTGTCGTTGATGCCCTGTCGATTGTCGACGTTCCAGGAACCCGCGAGTGCGTAGAGCTGGTCGTAGTTCATCGGCGAGCCGCGATACGCTGCATCTGCCGACTGCCGCCAGTATCCGTACTTGACGAGGTCTTTGCTGACACTGCGCGCGATGCGCTCGGGCTCAACGTTGTAGATGCCTTCCACGTAGTCCAGGATCGCCTCCGCGATTTCGGATGCCGCTGCGTCCGAAACAGAAGCCTCATCCGACCCATGAGCGGAATGTGCGATTACATGATCGGCCGCGGTTTCAGGTGCGTCGTGAATCACAAATGCGGCGAGTCCGACGAGCACAAAGACGCCGGCAACAAGGATGTACGGGAGGCGCATGATCTTCTGGGTCTGGTTAGAGGGTTGCCTACGGCACGATCGCGTCCAGGTTGCCTTTCTGCAGGGCAGTTTGATGCCCATAGGGGCATGCCGCGTACCTGTCAGGCGGTCAGAGCCGCGCCGCTGTTAAAGCTGCGCCAGGAAGACAGCGATTGAGTCAACAAGTTGCTGATTCAGAGGCAGCGAGGGGTCTCCATAGGACGGCAGTTGGTCGGCAAGTGGACCTGATACGTCTTTCAGGACGTGATTCATGCCGTCAATGACAACGCGGGTAGCGGCCGGATGGGATGCTGCCAGCGCGTCAGCGTCCGCAACGGACACCTGAAGGTCTGTTGATCCCTGGATGATCAGCACGGGTATGTCCAGCTTCGCCACTTCCGCCAGTGACGACGCGGGGTCAATCGCAAACCACGATATCAGGTAGGGCTGTACGCTCGGGCGGAATAGCGCGGCAAGCGGCTGACTTGTTTCGCTGATTGTGCGACCAGCGGAGAGCCCGGTGATGACCGTGTCCGCTTCCTGAAAGAGCGCGGCCGGAAGGTTGCGTGACAATTGCTCACGCAGAACCGCGGATGCCGGGCGGCCCGCACCCGCAATCAGGATGAGTCCATCAATGCCCGGCGCTTGCGTAGTTGCCATGGTTGCAATGAGTGCGCCCTCACTGTGGCCCGCAAGCACGATCTGGTCGAAGCGGTCGTCGGCATCAGCAAAACTGATCCACGCAATGAGGTCGTCGACAAAGTGTTGCATCCGAAGC
>JAUIJQ010000324.1 GCA_030431165.1 Rhodothermia bacterium
CGTACTGCAGCCTGAACGCGCTTCCCGTCGGCTCGTCCCTTCAACCGGCCCATCGCCTGCCCCATCACGCGCCCCATGCCTGACATATCCGATACACCGAGTTCTGCAATCAAGGCCTTTACCTCGGTTTCCAGTTCAGTATCGCTGAGCTGGCGGGGCAGATATCCTTCGATGATATCGAGCTCAGCCTGCTCGTTATCAACAAGATCGTTGCGGCCCGCATCCTCGAACTGCGCGATGGAGTCACGCCGCTGTTTCGCCTGTTTCGTCAGAACTGCCAGCACCGCATCATCGTCCAACGACACGTCGGTCCCCTTCCGAGCGGCGATCTCCTGCGTCTGGATGGCGGCACGCAGCGACCGTATCGTTCGAAGCCTGATTTCGTCGCGCGAGCGAAGCGCGGTGTCCTGGTCTGCTGCCAGGCGCTCTTTCAACGTCTGCTTGGCCATTATCGTTTCTGCACCATTTGTCGGCACAAAATACGACGAAAGACGCGTTCCCGCGTCTATCGCAAGGCCATCCGGATCGCAAACACGCCCAGCCCGACCTGCATAACGCCCAGAGCAACCCCGGATCGCACGTCGAGCCGCTTGATCGCGGGCCTGAGTTCCGGATCGCCGTTCTCGGCATACACATCATAGCGCCGGTCGGCCTTGAACTTGTAGTGAATGGCAACGGCCGCCGCCCCGCCCGCAACACCAAGCGAGACGGCGTCGATCCATCGGCGCCGTCGAGGCTGCTCAACCGCGACAGCCCGCCGATCAACTGCCAATCCACCGACCGACTTCAGCACAACGCTGTGCCGATTCCATACCTGCGCACCGGGCTCTATCTCCACGGCTTCGTATCCCGGCTTCGTGACGAGCAGGTAGCCGGCGAGCGGTTCATCTCGGGTGAGCGTAAATGGCGTAATTCCGAGTTCACCGGGTTCGTCGAGGCGGGCTCGTTCTACGACCTGGCTAACGCTCGCCCCAAATGGTGTCGACTCGATGCGATACGAGTACGGAAATGACGCGTTGATGACAAGCGTATCCTGGCGCACGCTTCCGGTATCCGAATCTTCTATTTGACGAACGACAGGCCGCAGCGACCACGACGCCTGATACGGAGCCATGAGCCGAACCTCGCCAGCCGTCGCCGGCACGCGGAAGTATCGTTTGCTGACACTGCCCAGATAGGTCGAGTCCACGTACACAACCGCATCGGAGGTGTTGGTTTCAATTGCCAGCACGACATCGGTTGGAGTCTGTGCCTGGCCGTTGGTGACCACAAAAGCCAGCACGAGGAACCAGCAGACGGTTGGAAGAACCAACCGACGGCGTTGGCATGCTAGTGAATCGGCTATGTACCAGGTCCCTGTCATTTCGCCACCGCAACCTCATTCGCGTCGGCCGCCCCAAAGCGATAAATGTAACGAGGCTCACTGGACAGATACAGGTCCCCGTTTCGAAGCGTCATTGCGGATTTGACGCGACCACGCAATTCGGTTTGCCAGCCGCGCTCACCGCTGACTCGATCTAGGGCCAGAACCGTACTTCCGAGCGTCCCGACGAACACGAGGTTAGCGGTCAACAGAGGCGGTGCCGCGACCGGATACCCGGTCGATACGGCCCAGATTTCCTCGCCGGAAGACTGCCTCAGCGCTCGCGCCATCCCGTCGGTGCCAGCGACAACGACAAGCTCGTCGGCAACGGCCGGCGAGGTGAGTTTGACCACATCAGTCGTCAGGCTACGTTTCCATACAACGATTCCTGTCGCAACATCGATTTTGGCGATGCCGCCATGCGTTCCCGAAACAAACGCACTGGTCTCACCTACGGCAGGCGATTCGTATACCGGCTCCCCCATCTCGGTGCGCCAGAGCAGACTGCCATCATGACCAGAAATCGCTGCGATTGTGCCCTTGGTCGTTGCAACGATGAGGTCTCCACGCCCAGTTAACGAAGGCGACGCGATGATGGGCGCATCTGGCAAAGGACTCGCCGACCACTTCACCGCACCAGTCTCTTTGTCGTAGGCAGTTATAACCGAAGCGCGATCAATCGCAACCACTGCCTCATCCGTCAGCACCAGGGCACTTGCCACTGCGTGATCACCGTCAACGCGCCACTTCGCTGCGCCGGCACGCAGATCCCACGCCATGACCGTACGTCGCGAGCCAAAATCCAGCGGTACAAAAAGTACCCCGTCCTCGAGGACGGCATCACCATTGATCGCCTCGCCAAAACGTTCGAGCCCAAGCTTGCGCCCCGAATCGACATCAACGGCGTGGACCTCCCCTTTGCGATTCAGAACAACCAGAAACTCGCCGAACACCAGCGGCGCCGCGACACCAAAGCCTGCGTTCGCATCGTACATCCACACTTCAGACAGCGACACAGGGGCGGCAGCATCGGACGCGTTTGTCCGGCCCTGCTCGGACTGATTCTGCGGATACATATCAGAACGCCGCAGCTCAGCTACCTGCAACGACTGACACCCGCCGACAAGCACCAGCATGCCGGCGACGCACGTGAAGCACCTGGCTAGAAGTCCCATCCGAAAAAGAACTGTCTGAAGAACTTGTCCCGCTGACGAAATCCGTCGCTGTATCGGTACCCGAGGTCATATCGGAGCACAAACGAACGGAATAGGTTCAGTCTGAATCCAAAGCCGGCCGAGCCTATGGTTTCCCCTGCGTGTATATCAGGAATACGGCGATTATAGTCATCGTTCCACGCGTGCGCGGCGTCAAAGAAGAGCGCACCGCGTAAACTCGTGATGCCGAAGGGAGCCAGAATCGGCGTCATGAGTGAAGGTGCATTCACGAGCGGGAACCGCAGCTCGTGTGATGTCAGCCACATCTTCTGGCCTCTGACACTAAAGATCCGGAAGCCGCGAATGTCCCACGATCCGCCGGCCACAAACAGACGCGCCTCTTTTCCCTGGTTCCATCTGCCCGTGACGCGCGAGGCAAACGTGACTGACGGCAGCAGTCGATGATACATGCGCACATCGGCCTGCCCGGTGAAGTAGCTCACATTCGAGTAGCGAACATCGGTCGTGTACGCGGCCGTCAACCCGGCACGCCAACCCGCCACCGGCCCATTCGGAGAGTAAAGTGCGTTGTCGTGAATGAGCGATACCGTGTTGGAAAGTAGCAGCGCCTTCCGGTTGCGGGTAAGCACGTCTTTATCACTCCAGGAGAGCGACGTGTTTACCTCGACCCGACGAAACTTCGAAAGCGGATACGACACACCTCCAAAGCCGCCGTACTGCGTTTCATAGAACACCGGAAGTGTCGTTGAGGCATCGGGATCCGTGATGTCGTAGCGGCGACCGCTGAACCGGAAAAGCCCGTAGGCAATGTCGGTACGGCGGTGTAACTGAACACGTGTCGCGGAAAAACTGAGGTCCCGGAAGAACGACCGTTCAGACTGCCCGGTGTTGTAAACGGTGAAGTACAGGTAGTCGTCGCTCAGCATATCAGAGAACGCGATCACGGCACCGCCAAAAGTCCCGATGGCGGCACTCTGACTGATCTGTCCCTGCGCTATGTCGAGACGGTATCTTTTCCGATACGGGAGGCGTTCGACACCCTCGTCAACGCCAAGGCGACCAAACTCCCAGGGCTCCTCGGTCACGACCGGATCTACAACTCGTCGCTCTTTCGGATTTGCGACGAGCGAATCCACGTTCTCGAGCGATCGCACGGCAAACCGAAACGCCTCAAAGCTTGAGAAGATCAGACGATCATCATCGACCCAGACGGGGTCGTACGCAGCGCCGGCAAAGCTTGTCAGCCGATGCGTCTGCGTCGGCTCAAACGCAGGCGCTACTGCCTGAAGCGAACCCAACGACGCAAGCGGCGGTGCCACCGGTTCCCGAGGCCCGACATCCGCAACCCAGATATCTTTTGCCGAGAACTTTCCGCTGTCGTCCCGATACGTACTTACATAGGCGAGACGCTCCCCGTCGGGAGACCAGCGCGGCGAAAAATCGTGATGCGAACCGGACGTGACGTAGTCGATGCGCCCGGTAGGAAAGTCGTACGTAAAGAGGTTGTACGCACCCGTCTGGCCGTCCGCCGTGCGATCGGATGAAAACGCGACGCGGTCACCGTCGGGACTCCACGACGGGTCGCGATCATCGTACGCGTCGTTCGTCAACTGCGACAGCTCACCGGCGGCAAAGTCGTACACGTAGAGGTCAGCAAATCCTGAAGCCGCGATGGACGAGAAGACGAGGCGCGCCCCATCAGGCGCCCAGTCGGGCGAGTAGACCGCGGTAAGATTATCGAAGGTCAACGTCTGATCAAGCCGTCCTTGCTCAAGATCATAGACGTGGATCACGTCACGCTCTCCGCTCTTCGTTACAAACGCGAGCTTGCCATTGACCGAGACGCTGAGCCGGGACTCGAAGAGATGGAACGCCTCAAACCGATCTGAACGCTCGCCACGTATCAGTGCGGCGGGCTTGCCAACCGGCGCCATCGACGAGTCAACCTCAACAGCATAAACGCTACTGTACCCATTTGTGTTACCCACGTAGAGCACCGCGTTTCGGCCGTCGCGATAGCGATAGAAGATCGGCTTCGCACTGAACCCACGGCCCGCAATGCCGCTTGCTACAAATGAGGGAAACTCGGTGTCGGGCAGATCAGGATAGTACTGCTCCTTCAGCCACTCCTCCCAGGCGACGGCAAGGTCATCAAAGTCCGTGCGCAGCACATTCTCCATCACCTTCCGAAAGTCCCGATCCATCCACGTCGACTCGATCAGCCTCAG
>JAUIJQ010000325.1 GCA_030431165.1 Rhodothermia bacterium
GCCGACACCGATCACGAACCGGTAGCACAAGCGTAGGCCGGCTACCGCGTGCCTGGGGCTTGCCGGTCAGGCGTCGCGCGCATCCGGGCACAGCGCGAGGTTTTCGGCGCCAGGGCTGCGACTCCACACATCAACGGCCATCCGCCATCGACCGTCGTCGCTGCGTTCCCACACGATGACATACTTGCCGGCGAAGGGCGCAAGCGGCACGCCCTCCTGCGCGGCTTGCCCGCCGTAGTAGCCCCAATCGTACGCAACATCACCCCGCACCTCGAGTCGCTCAGCCTGCGTGACGTGACAGAGAACACTCCGTCCGGCCGGTAGCACCCACATCGAGTCGATTGCCGGTCGGCCTCTGACGAAGTCGCCATTGCCCGAGGCGGCAACGCCGTCGTTTGTATAGAACGTTGCAAGCGAGTCAATGTCGCCGGCTACGTATGATGCTGAGAACAACCGTGCGGTGGCCTGGATCTCAGAGAGGGCCCGAGCGTCGGCGGCCGCGCGATCAGGCCCCTCGGCACAGGCTCCAAGGAGCAATAGTGACAATACGGTGCAACCAGTAACGTGACAGCTCTTCATACTTCTGTACGATTAACACAATTGTATTCGTTGTCATTCAGGTCCAACATAGTGCCGGAATGACGCAGCGCCGCTTCACCCTAAGCGTGTTCTGGTTCTCACCACGCGCCACCCCACCACGGCCACAATCAGATAGACGACCAGCAGTCCCGCAACCAGGGCATAGCCGGCGCCTGAGCCACCAAATCGGGTCAGCGGCAGGTTGATCAGAAGCAACAGAGGAAAGCCCAGAACCAACGCCGTTCCGCTACCCAGAACCTGATCGCGCGCCACCGGCGTCGCGTACCCAGGGTCCAGAATGCGAATCAACGCGAGTCCGGAACTGACCGTGCCAGTCTGCTCACCAAAGAGTCCGGCGAAGCGTGCAAAAACGTGATCGTCGAATGCCCAGCGCACTGTGCGGTAGCAGACGACGTACGTGACCATCGCACCAACCAGGCACGTCAGGACGAGTGGGAGCAGGTACGCCGGCGCAAGCGTCAACCCGATCGCCATAACAGCCGTCGCCACCAGCAGATCCGCAAAAACTGCTACCGCCCGCTCAATAAGCCAGTGGTCGAATAAAAAAGCCAATCTGAATCTGGTAAGTCCGCGACGGAAAGCCATCGCAATCAGGTTGGCCCAGAGAAAGTTTAGTGACCACAGCACCGGGATCTCGGCTGCGAGTCCGCCACGCTGCATGCCCGCGGTCGCTAGCTTCATGAAGCCATACGTGGCGGCGTAGACAACAGCGATACCGGCCAGCAATGCGACTAGAGCAACCGGCGTCGACACGCCGGTTGGGGCGGCGTCGGTTTGTGCAGTGTCTGCTACCTCACCGACGACCTCCTGCTCGATCTTGGCTGCGTCACGGAGTGCCGGATCAAGTTTCCCGACAGTGACAAGTCCGTCGCGCACGCCCCGGTTGACGGCCCACACACCGACGCCATACGCAACAACGAAACCGGCGGCGGCAATTGCGAGCCCGGCGTCTGCGGCCCCACTTACACCATAGGCTTCCCACGAGGCGCCGACCGAGAGCGCGATCCCGGGGCCCATCCCAAATCCCAGCGGCAGCAACATGCCAACGGATGGCGATACGCTACGATCAACAAAGGCATGGAACGCAAACAGAATCCCGAGACCAATAAGACCCTGCAGGATTACCGTCACGGTTTTTACAAAACCAACGTGGAATGCCGCGGCGGTTGCACGCCCGCGTGGTCGACGCAGACCCACCGCGATGAACGTCAACGCGAGCAGGTGGTACACGTAGAATCCCATCCGACCGGTGTCAAACGGGACCCAGGCAAGCACGGCGGGGCCAAGGGCAAATCCGATAAAGCCTGCAATCAGACTGGTCGGAATGAGGTAGCGCCGCAGCACCGAAGACGAGCGTCGAACAAAGAATCCGACGAGGAACAAGACGCCGAGCAGCAAGGCCTCAAGGCCGAATGCAGACAGACCAACCGAGTTGTCCCAACCGATCACTGTGTATCCGGGTCTATTTTTGCCGTCTCCGGGCGCAAGCTGTCGAGTGCATCTTTCCACTGAAGCGCGCTGCCCGCTTCATTGAACGAAAGCTGGAGCATGGCCAGCTCCGATCCATCAAGGTAAAGCTGCAGCTTGAAGTTGCGTTCGATGTCACAGTAGGTAATTGTCTCCAGCGGAACGATCCGCCGCGACTGGCCCGCGACCTCTATCCGGTCGTCAAATAGGCGGGCGTTGGCCGGCCCCTCTCGCACCAACTCCGGAAACGACCGCTCAACGTGCACCTCGACCTCATCAGCAAGGTAACCGCCCACGGCGTCTTTCGTCAGCGGCATCGCCTTGATCCGTGCGTATAGCTCACTGGACCGATGTATGGTGCCGTCGGATTCATCGACCAACGCGCTGTCAGCACGCATGCGGAACGAACGACCACCCCGCGTCTGCACGGTGTATCCGTCGGTCGTTGTCATCGCGCCGCTATCCTCCCACGGGTCGCGGTACAACAGTCGCTGGATTCCATCAGCGGGGCGATAGGCACGGCCCGATGGCTCGTCCGGTGCGGCAAGCGAGGCGGGCCAGAGACGCTCTGGCTCGGGGTCTTCGCTGAAGTCGGTAAACGAGCGCAAGGTTGCCTTTGCCTCAGCGAGTGACGTCTTGCGGTCAAACGATACGGGTGCCAACGCCTCCACAACGACACGCGTGGCTCGCTGGTGGTCAGCCCATCGCGGCCAACTCCGGTAAGAGCCGTGAATCTGGAGCGGATGAATCGGAACGCCCGCACGTACAAACAGCTTAACCGTCGCATCCATCCACGGCATTGGCGCACCGTCCCATCGACTGCCCCCCTCGGGAAAAATGACAACGATGCGCTCGTCCTGAAGAAGCTCAAGTACGCGCCGAACGAGAAATGGCTCAGCCAACCGTTTGCTTGCCGGCAAGATGCCGATTCCACCAAACACACTGCGCAGAAACGGATGCCGGAAGTACTCGCGCGTCATTACGCCCGCCGTCGGCGCAGCCCACTGCGTGAAGCAGTTGATGATAAACGGGTCCCACCGGTTGCTGTGGTTTCCGTAAACAAAACAGGGACCGCGCCTCGGAAAGAATTCCTTCCCTTCGAGGCGCGGTCGCCACAGGAGCCGGGACGCCGTGGTCAGCGTTGAGCGTAGCAGCGCAATCGATGCGTACTTCTGGATCGGTTTAGCCTTCGCAGCGCGCGCGCTCAACGTCTACCCTCCATCAGCAACACCCAGCGGTTGGTGCACAACAGTGGGATGCCTCTGCCACCATTTCGAGCGCCGGTTTGCAGACAGGCTGCCTCACGTCGAGATAGACGACCAATTCCTGGGAAGTCACATCAAGCCGATCAACATGACAGACGGCTGTGCGAAGGTGTTGATCACCCCACTCGAATAGGGCCTCCGCATCCGGATCCAGTGCACGCACTTTTTCAACGCGCGCAAATATCGAGTGCGCTTTGTCCGTCGTCATGGGCACCGCCGCATCGTCATGCTGCGTCGTTCGACCTGGCGTCCAGAGCTGCGTAACGGTTTCACGAGCCGTTGCGCTGCGACCGCCACAGTCAACCGATGCAATGCTCACGTCCTTGATCTCGGTGATGTGGTAGTCAGCCGGTACGCGCCGTCCATCCGGACCAACAAAAATCAGCGACTTGCCCGCGTCCTGGCGGAGCCTGTTGATAAAACCTTCTGTGGTCATGCAGTTACCTCTCTGCGAATGATACTACTTCGATCCGACCGATGCCGCTGCTGTCAACGCGCGCTGCCACAGCACTCGACTGCGGTTGACGCCAGGCGGCCCAGCAGCCGCTGCGCGTCCTGCCATCCCCGCTCGTCGAGACAATAACACACGCTTGTCCCCTCCACTTCGCCCTTTACGAGTCCTGCGGATTTGAGGGTCTTCAAGTGCTGCGAGACGCTTGCCTGGGCCAACGGCAGCACATCAACGATGTCGCCGCACACGCACGCCCGAGTCTGGGCGAGGTGTTCGACAATCGCGATCCGCGCCGGATGTCCAAGCGCGCGTGCAAACGCGGCCGTCCTCTCCTGGTCGGATGAGTAGTTATCCATAGTGGTTGTTGTTCAATTACGGCACACATCATCGAGGATTGGTGCAATGCCGCATCCATCGTATTATCACGATGAATATAATCGTACTTATACGATGAAGCAAAGTTGCGCTGCACCCAGAAAGAATCTATCGGGGCTGAAGACGCGAAGGATCGCTTCCTAGACCCTGAACTGGTCCAGGAAGGCCTCCATATCACTGTGATTGGCAAAGGTCGTCACGGCTGACTCAACCTTCTTGCGGGACGCCTCTCCCCCCAGCTCATCCCCAATCACCGCATACAGCGCACGCAGCAGGTCGAGCGGTGTATTGAGAATCGGGCCGACATCAGCAAACCCTTCGGCGATGCACGCGTCGAGAAACAACGCCCACTCCGAATTCAGCTTTGCGTTGAGCTTGGTCGACGTATCCACCTCAAACGCGGCCGCCAGACCAAGTGTCTGCAACACCTCGCGCGCGGCACCTTCCGCCCCCAGCTTGCGCATTTCCGACGCCACCCGCACGGTCGAGAGCAAATAAGCCTGCGGCCCCGCCGCGAGATGCACCCCGCGGTTCTCGAGCTGGGTGAGGAAAAAGCTCCGCTCCACCAGCCGCGAAGCCAGCGCCGAGGAGAGCGA
>JAUIJQ010000003.1 GCA_030431165.1 Rhodothermia bacterium
CTGAACTTCTGGGAGAAGTTGTACCTCCCTGAGGTATTCAAAGGCCTCGGATACTCATTCCGGAAAATGGTCCGCGAACCCATGTACACCATGGAGTATCCGGAAGAGCAGTGGTATCCGCCCGATGGTTATCGTGGTCGGCCTGTGCTTGTTGAGGAGGAAGGCAAGCCGCGCTGTGTAAGCTGCAACCTGTGCGCGCGGGCGTGTCCGCCGATGGCAATCTCGATGCAGTCGCACGACATGGGCGGAGAGAAGGAGCGCGAACCGGCATGGTTTGAGATCAACATGCTGCGCTGCATCTGCTGCGGCTTCTGCGAGGAGGTTTGCCCCGAAGAAGCGATCGTCATGTCGAAGGAGTACGACATGACATTCCAGTCGCGCGATGAGGCTGTCTTTGGCCTTGAGCGCCTGCTGATCCCGGCGGAGCGTCTCGTTGACCGGCTTAACTGGTTGGAGCAGGCGCGTAATCCGCAGTTTGGCGATCAGACCTGGTCGTACAAGCGCGAGAACAATACGCACTCACTGCGTGAGCACGGCTTCGGCGCGTGGCTCGCCGCAGGCGGGCGGGAAGAAGTTGCGGCAGAGGCTGCTGCCGCGGGGGCGTGAGGCCCGAGGACGCCCGTGCCGCTCGTCCGGTTGAGGCGCTCGAACAACTTGCGTACACGGCAGACGAACTGGCCGCTCTGGCGCCGCTCCTCCGACGAGTCCCGGTAGAGGTTCTGGCGGTGCCGTCGATTCTGCGAGGCGAATCACAGCTTGTTTCAATCCTGGCCGTGCTGGGCGCATTTTGTGACAGGGAGCAACGCCTGCTCATTGAAACAGAGTCGGCCATCGATCGCGGCAACAGTGATCTGCTCGCAAGCGCTGACAGTCCGTGGCGTGTTCTGATCGCTGACGATATGCAACCGGCGGAACAAGCCGGTGAGGGAGAGCAGCACACCGATAAGGCCGACCGTACGCCAGACGCGGTGGCGATCGTTCAGCAGGCCGCCGCAGCGCGTACCCGCATTGTGCAGGCGCTTGGGCGCGGATTTGTCAACGCGAAAACGCAGCCAGATTCAGCGCTGGTTCGTCGGCTATACGAGTTGATACACGACGACTCTTCTATCCTTCGGGAGATTGCGCTCGCGCTGCATGCGGGGCCCGTGACCGGTCGTTCACAGTGAGCTACTGCGTACAATCAGGGAGCGACTTGGCACAAGCGGGGCGCAGAAACAGTGAGTCAATGCGTTACAAATTGCTCGTGAGATCGCCGATATAACAGGACCCACCCGATGGCAGGACGAAGAAAGGGACGTGCCGGTAGCAAAAAGAGCGAGCCATCGCTGGATTCGCTTGAGGCTGCATTTGAGCGCGCTGAGTTCAGTCCGCTGTACTTCGTGTACGGAACGGAGGAATATCAGAAGAGCGCGCTCCAGGACGCATTGCTCCGCACGGCCCTTCAGCCGCATGAACGCGACTTCAATCTCGACATCGTGTACGGAAGCGAGGCAGACGCAGATGCTGTTCTCGGTCTGTGCGTCGGGATGCCGATGATGGCGGCACGCCGGGTGGTGATTGTCCGCGACTTTGAACGACTGAAGGGAAATGCGCGCTTTGTGAACTACGCCGAGAATCCGAATCCGGCGGCCGTTGTGATGCTTGTATGTCGCGGCAAGCCGAACATGTCGACGAATCCGTACCGGGCAATCAAGGCGAAGTCGGAAGCGCTGGCTTTTGAGGCGCCGAAGGACCGCGACATGCCGCGCTGGATCGATCTGCTGGTGCAGCGATCGGGTGGCTCCATTGAACCCCGCGCAGCGCAGATGCTCGCTGACATCGTGGGGACGGATATCCAGTCGGCGAAGCAGGAGGTGGACAAGCTTTCAACGCTGGCTGGTGATCGGGCGCGCATAGCACCCGAAGATGTGATCCGGGCGAGTGGCCAGACGCGGGAGCACAACGTTTTTGAGCTGCAGAAAGCGATCGGGCGGGCGGACTACCCGGCGTCCCTCGGTATCGCAGACCGGTTACTGCGGCAGGCGCCGAACCCGGTGGGGGAGGCACTCAGAATGGTGGCGATACTGAGCGCCTACGTCACGAAATTATGGATTCTGTCAGAATGGCATAACAAATCAATAAGTTCCCGCGAATTGGCGGCTAGAGTCGGGATTCCTTCGTACTATATACAAGAATACACGGCCAGTCTACGTTATTACCCCGGCAGGGCGCTTGAAGACGCGCTGTCAGCCCTCCTGGCAGCAGATTTTGAGCTCAAGGGCGGTTCAGTGCGTGACCCGCGTCTTGTGGTCAACCTGATGCTGAGGAGAATGGTGCCGGGTGGGAGTTGACTGTAACCCACCACGCTTTTATTGCACTAACGTACTGCACGGACCTGCTGCTGCCCGGATCGACGGCGCGAATGTGTGCGCCTGCGGGCTGTACCGGAGATCAGCGGATGGTAATCCGACACATCGTCGTACTCGCAGAAGCGGCACGAATGATGCGATGAGAGACGGAGGCTGAGTGAGAGGAGAAGGAGCTGATCCAACTGGACAGGCAGTGAAAACGGACACGCAGGGAATAAAGAATGACCGCAGGTCGTCTAGTCATTGACACTCGGTCAGGAGTTAAACGGTAGTACCCACGATAGAGGACACGCACTGGATCAAAATAGATACAGAGCTAGAGCAGCTTGCAGAAGTGCCTACCCCGGGCACAACCGCGAAGGGGGCCGACGAAATACCCCGGAGCGGAGCAAACACGAAAGACCGCGAAGAACCTAATGGCGAATACGCTTGAGCGTAAGAAGATATTGACGAAGGCTCCCCTGGTTCGGAAGTCGCGTTCCCGCCATCCCAGTAGCCGCTACTACGATCAGCTCGTCCAGATGAGCGACGAGGATCTGATGTCGCAGTTCCAGGCAGGAACCGTCGAGGCTTTCGACATCCTTGTCAGCCGCTACAAAGATCCGCTGACGAACTACATCTACCGGTTCCTCGGTGACATGAAGGAGTGCGAAGACCTCCTTCAGGAGACTTTCCTCCGCGTCTACCGCAACCGGCACTCCTACCGCCGCATCGCGAAATACTCGACGTGGCTGTACACGATTGCGGGCAACCTGGCGCGGTCTGAATACCGCAAACGTAAGCGCCGCCGGCTCTACTCACTCCAGTCCGTAAACCGCGACGACGAGGAGTACGAGGTCGAAATCCCCGACGAAACATTCTCTCCGGACAAGCATACGGAAAGTACGATTCAAGACTACTTCATCCAGGAGGCTCTCAGTCAGATACCTGAGGAGTTTCGAGAGGTCGTCGTCTTGCGTGATGTACAGCAGCTTGCTTACGAAGAGATTGCCGAGATTACGGGACTGCCGATGGGCACCGTGAAGAGTCGGATCAACCGCGGGCGAACAAAGCTGCAGTCCCTGCTGAAGGACGTATACACGCCGGTCGAAGACTGATCAAACTCGGATCGGGTTCGCGTCAGGGGACGCAGCGACTGAGGCCATAACGCGAGCGTATGGCAGATCGCTACGACGACGATGCGGCACCAGGCCGCGATGCCTCGAGCGAATACGGACCATCCGGCGACGGTGACAGTGCCGTCGTACCGCCGGAGCTAGACGAGTTTGTCTGCGAGTATGTGGACGGTACCATGGAGCCGTCAGTCAGGGAAGCGTTCGAGGAGTTTCTTGACGCAAACCCTGATGTCGCGAACCACGTCGATCAGCTGATTGAGACGACATCAATCCTGAAAGCGTGCGCTGACCAGTGCCCGTGCGTGGCCGATGATTTCCAGACCAGACTACGGTGCGCGGTCGAACATGAGTGCGCCCCGGATGGCGAGTCCTCGTTGTGGCTGGATCGGCTCACGGGCGTAGTACTCGCCACAAGCGCCGTCACCGTCTTCTGTCTTGCGATTCTCGCGCCGAACCAGGTTACCGACCTGTACCTGTCCGCCCTGGACAATGAAACGGATTCGCCGGCACCCAGCGTGTCCATCGAACCAGCGGAGTCCGTACGTCCCGATGCCTCGGCACTGACAAGTGTGCGGTACCACCCTGGACGGCCCGCCATGGTGCGCCTGGGTCCGTCAACACCCGTGCCTCCGTCATACGTCGGGCTGGGCTTGCAACCCACCTACCGTGACGTTTCGGTGGGTACGTACTATCTTGCGGCAAGCGCCTCGCCCTGAATCAAGGGTGTGGCAAGAACACGTTGGGCCCTTAGCTCAGGGGTTCAGAGCGCTCGCCTCACACGCGAGAGGTCACTGGTTCAAATCCAGTAGGGCCCACATCGAATCACCTCCGCCGCAATGGCCAGCTCATCGGCACGTCTGAAGGCAACCAGTGCCATCATCTTTCCGGTCGTCGCCGCGTTGCTCTTTGTCGGCTGCCAAGGCCCTCGGACCTCGATCGAGGATATGCCCCGTGACATTCGGTGGCTGACCGTCGCTCTGCAACACCGTGGTATACTCGTACGCGAACGCGGTTCTGCATTTCAGGAACTGGTGTCCGATGAAGACGCCCGGCTGATTATCGACAGTCAGGAGACACTCGACGCGTACGTTTTCTCATCCGCCAAACTCGCCAAGGAGCAGGCATTCCGGCTGTCTGGACTCTTCCCGAGGCAAGACGTCTTTGTCGTTGACAAGCTCGTGGTGCTGCGATTCACGTCGCGGGATACCGGGCTCACGCACGCACTTGTCGAGGTCCTTGGTAATCCAATCTGATCTGACATGCCCTTCCTGCTGGGAATCGACGTCTCCACCACAGCCTCGAAGGCGCTGCTTCTGTCAGACAGCGGTGAGGTGGTCGCCTCGCAAGCCGCTGAGCACGAAATAAACGCGCCAAGACCGCTCTGGAGCGAGCAGGAGCCCTCGATGTGGTGGGAGGCCGTGCAGACAAGCGTCGCGGGCGTCATGCGGAAGGCAGGAGTTGGCGCCGAGGCGGTCGTCGGGATCGGTTTGACAGGGCAGATGCACGGGCTCGTCTTGCTGGACAAATCGGGGCAATCGATCCGCCCGGCGATCCTGTGGGACGATCAGCGTTCCGCGCGTGAGTGCAACGACATCCGCGAGATGATCGGCCTTGATGCCCTTGTGCGCGAAACCGGGAACGATGCGTTCCCAGGCTTCACGCTTCCGAAGTTGATGTGGGTTCGGAATAATGAGCCCGGCAACTATGCGCGAATTGCCCACGTGTTACTGCCGAAGGACTACATCCGATATCGGCTGACTGGTGCGTTCGGTACAGACAAAGCCGGCGCCGGCGGCACATTGATGCTTGGCCTTGCTTCTCGGGGCTGGTCGGATCTCATTTGCGATTCGTTCGAAGTCGACAAGAACTGGCTGCCGCAGTCCTACGAGGGGCCCGATGTCACAGGCGTCCTGCGGGACGATGTCGCGGATCAGCTCGGACTCAGAGCGGGCATCCCGGTTGTTGCGGGGGGTGGTGACCAGGCGGCTCAGGCGGTTGGCGTCGGCGCTGTTCATCCAGGTGTCGTCGCGCTGACGCTGGGTACCTCGGGCGTTGTGTTTGCCGGAACCGATCAACCGCTGACCGCACCAAACGGTGCGGCGCACGCATTCCCGCACGCCGTGCCGGGACGATGGCACATGATGGGCGTCATGTTATCGGCGGCCGGAAGCCTGCGATGGTATCACGACACGTTTCGTCAGGGGACGTCGTACGACGAACTGCTGACCGGCACGGATACCGTGGTACCCGGATGCCAGGGCCTCAGCTTTCTTCCGTATCTCTCCGGTGAGCGAACACCGCACGCTGATCCAAACGTCCGCGGCGCGTTTGTTGGATTGACGCATGTCCACGATGCGGCGCACGTGACACGCGCGGTACTCGAAGGCGTTGCGTTTGGCCTTCGCGACAACCTTGACCTGCTCACCAACTCGGGACTCCCGCGGCCCGATGTCGTCCGGGTCTCAGGCGGCGGTGCCCGTTCTGACGTGTGGCTTCAGATTATTGCGGATGTCATGGACGTTCCGCTTGCAAAGGTAGCATCGACCGAAGGAGCAGCGGTGGGCGCGGCGATGCTCGCCGGGATTGGAGCGGCAGTCTGGCCGAGCATAGACGCCGCCGTGTCAGCCTGCGTACGACTTGAAGGCGAGGTTCATCCGGATGCCGGCAATGTGTCGGCTTATGGTGAGCCACTTGCGCGGTTCAGATCGCTCTATCACGCACTGGCGCCCACGTTTCGGGTAGGGGCAGACTGACGTGCTGTTTATCGGTATCGCGATATTCAGCGTTACGCTGCTTCTTGTTGTTCTCGCGTTCCCGTGGCGCCTGTTGAGGATGGCGGCCACAAACGCAAAGCGCCCTGATGGCACGCTGAGCCGCGCACGTGCCCGCATCGAGGTTCGGAAGGGAGCCGGCTTTCTGGGAGAGGTTGTGCTCGTGCCACTACTTGCGACCACGCTGCTCGTAGGCGCGTGTTTTGGTGTTGACCGGTACCTGATCCCTCTGCCGCTGCTTCGTGATGTTGTCAGCCTGTTTGACCCGCGCTTCTCGGTGTGGGACGAGGCGATGGAGACCGGTCGATTTGGTGACGTCGGATTGACGTACGGCGAGTGGGCCCGATCGCGCGGGTACAGTCAGAACGTGGGCCACACCCTGCGACGCTTCCTGAAGAATAACTGGCTCGCGCTGGTCTTGCTCGCAGTCGCCGCCACGGTCGCCGTATACTGGTTTGTTATCCGCTACTATCTCGCGACGCTCGAGGCCTTCTACCGGGAGCTCCAGGTTCGTAGTGAGCGGTATCGTCGGCTTGATATCCGCCGAATGCTGGAATCAGAATCAGAAGAATCGGGATTCCTGTCGGACTAGCCCCTTAATACCAGCCCGAAGTTGTATGGCATACGACGAACACCTGGCGCTCCGGATTGAACGGATCGTCGGTACAGCAAACGATGCGGCCGGCGCCGTCACGCAAAAGAAGATGTTCGGCGGTCTGGCGTTTATGCTGAACGGCAACATGTGGTGCGGTGTCTCTGGCGAGAACCTGATGCTGCGTGTCGGGCCCGATCGCTATGAGGAGGCACTGAGCCGATCTGGCGCCCGCGAGATGGATTTTACAGGCAAACCGCTGCGCGGGTTTGTCTACGTTGATGCCGAAGCGCTTGAGACCGACTCAGCACTGGAGCGGTGGCTTTCGTACGCGCACGAATTTGTCTCAAACCTCCCAGCGAAGTGATCATGTTTCCAGTAGACGCAGTTCGTGAGCGCTTCCCCGCATTGAGTGTTTCAGACGACGGTGTCGAGCGCGTGTATTTCGACACGCCGGCGGGCACCCAGGTGCCGACCGACGTGATCGCCAGAACTACCCGCTACTTCGAGCGGCAGAACGCAAACAGCGGAGGCTACTTCAGTACCTCAGTTGAGACCGACGAGCTGCTGGAATCCGCGCACCAGGCAATGGCCGATCTCATTGGCGCACCGTCAGGTGAACAGGTGGTGTTTGGCCAGAACATGACGAGCTTGACGTTTGCTGTTTCGCGTTCGCTTGCCCACCGTTTTGAGCCGGGCGACGAAATCATTCTGACGCGGATGGACCACGATGCCAATGTCGCGCCATGGTTGCTCATGGCGCGTGACCGCGGACTCAACGTCAGGTGGCTGCCATTCAGCCGCGAAACGTTTCGTTTTGACTTAGCCGAGTTGGACAGAATCACGACGAACCGCACCCGCTTCGCCGCCATCAACTACGCAAGCAATGCGCTCGGAACCGTCAATGACGTCAAGTCGATGTGCCGGGTGCTTGCTGATCGTGACGTGACCACCTACATCGATGGGGTCCAGCTTGTGCCGCACCGACTCGCGGATGTTGTGGATCTGGGCTGCGATTTTTTCGTCTGCTCCGCATACAAATTCTACGGGCCACACCAGGGGATTTTGTGGGGTAAACGTGATGTACTCGATGAACTTGATCCGTACAAGGTTCGCCCTGCTGACAACCGACTCCCCCATCGATTTGAGACGGGTACGCTGTCTCACGAGGGTATCGCGGGCACGCTCGGTGCAATTGAGTACCTCGAGTGGCTGGCTGATGAAGTGACGCCATCGTCCGGCGACGCGGATCGCCGAACGCGGCTGGCCGCGGCGATGGACGCATCAGATCGCTACGAGCAGGTGTTGTGTCGCCAGCTCGTTGACGGGTTGACGGCCATTAAAGGTGTCACGGTACACGGCATCACAGACCCGACTGAAATGCATGACCGTGTACCGACGGTGTGCATCACGGTTGACGGCGCACATCCAGACGAGGTAGCGCGGTCACTTGCGGCGCAGAACATCTTTGTCTGGTCTGGCCACTACTATGCCGTAGAGGTTGTGAAGCACCTCGGCCTGGACAAGGCCGGCGGTATGGTGCGGATCGGGCTCGCGCACTACCACACTGCGGCCGAAGTTGATCGATGTCTCGAGGCTGTCGAAGCAGCGGCGAGCCAGGGTTAGTCTAGCCTTTCAGGTGCTCCGCAAAGAACTGCAGGGTCTTGTACCACGCATCCGAGGCCGCGCTTGCGACGTAGTTCTGCCCTGACGGGTTTGCAAAGGCGTGACCGGCACCATCGTACACCGTGATTGACACGTCTTTTCCGAGTTCCTGCAGCGTCGACTCAAACGCACGAACACCCTCAACGGGGATGCCGCCGTCTTCCGATCCGAAGAAGCCGATCACCGGTGATTCAACCGCGGCCAGCGCTTCGCGGTCGGTCGGGAGCGAGCCGTAGTAGATCGCCGTGGCGTCGATGGATGTCGGCATCGCCACCATCGCGTTTGCAGACTGCGCCCCGCCAAAGCACCATCCGACAACACCAACACGCGTGGCATTGAGGCGCTCTCGCAGGTATGCGTTTGCTGCACGCAAGTTTGTTGTAGCCGTTGCCTGGTTTTCGAGCGTCTCCATCATGAATTGACGGGCGTCAGCAGACTGTTCTGCTACGCGGCCCCGGTACAGGTCAACGGCGAGTACGCGGTATCCTTCGCCGGCAAGTCGGCGCGCCATCGTGCGCACGTTATCGTTTAGTCCCCACCACTCATGAATCATGATGACGCCGGGCAGCGCTGCTGATTCGGCGTCGGTAGGACTCGCGTAGTACCCGGTGAAGTCATTGCCGTCGAGGCTGCCATATACGACAGACTCCGTCTCGACCGGAATTGTTGGTTCCTGGGCAAGGTCGGTGGCCGTAGGTGTATCGTTCTCGTGAAGGGTCGCCATTTGATCGGCCTGGCCTTCGGCGCTATCTGGGTCAGGATTCGCGCAGGCGGACCACATCAGGGAGACAACGAGTACCGCGAGTACCGAGACGAGCCCGGATGCGGCGCGTGATGACAGGGTCGGGCGGGTGGCGCGTGCTTGCATGGTTTCACCTGGCATGGCTTGTCGGATTGGCTGGTCGAATTGGCGTTGCGAATCCGCGTCGCGTCCTGGCTTGGTGCCAGCGCTCGTTGAAAAGCGGATTGATCGGGCGTATGTTCTTCGCCCGCCGCGTTTTGCTGCGGGAGGGACCGGATGCAGGGCCAGATAAGGGACCGGATATCCGCATCCGAGGTTAATAGAGACGCTTCACCCCGAATGAGGTTCTGATTTGGCAGAAACGATGCGGCCTACGGTGGCACTTGTTGGTGCAGGGGCGGTTGGGCGGTCGCTCGGCATGGCCTTATCGTCAGCCGGTATGCACGTGTCGGCCGTAATCAGCGCACTCCCGTCTGAAGCCGGTCGTCTTGGCGTACTTGTCGGCGCCGCCTACACGGGGACGGCGCTTTCGGGTATTCCGGAGGGCGTCGATGCGGTTTTCCTGTGCGTTCCCGACGACGCGATCAGACCGGTTGCGCGGGATCTGGCATCGCTTGAACGTTCTTGGGCGGGGGTCTTTGTTGCGCACACGTCGGGCAGTCACACGGCCGGGAGCCTGACTGCGCTCGCCGCAGCAGGTGCTCGTGTGGCGTCGTTCCATCCGCTGCAGTCGTTCCCGCGCAGCGGCGAACCGAAGTCGTTTGAAGGGTCGTACATCGGAATCGAGGGATCGCCCGAAGCACTCGAGACGGCTGAGCGGATCGCCGTCCAACTTGGCGCGCGCGCCGTGCGGATTCCCGAGACCATGAAGACCCGGTACCACCTGGCAGCCAGCATCGCGTCGAACTACCTGACCACGCTGCTTGCGATCGTCGACGAGCTCTTTGCGACACAGGGGCGCGCTGACGTCCCCGACTCCCGGATCTTTCTCCCGCTTGTGCGGGAGACACTCGATAACATCGAGACGTCGGGTCCGCTCGATGCACTTACGGGACCGGTGACGCGCGGAGACGTCGGGACGATAAAGATGCATCTTGAGTCGCTCCGCGCTGAGCGGCAACACCTGCTTCCTGTGTATGCCGCGCTTGCGACCGAGACGGTGCGGGCGGCAGTCAGAGGACGACACCTTGCACCCGAACGGGCCGAGCAGCTACTGTCGCTCATCGCTGAATCAGTCGAAACCGAGTAGGCTGATTCCGTTACGCAAGGAAAAGTTGCGAAGAAGGCACGGCGGGGCACTGCCGAAAGGACGATCTGCGGAATCCGAAGCAGTGGTTTCTTAAACTACCATGCACTGATCCGGCCACCATCGTGGGCAACGTCTCCCACGACCGGGCAAGTGAGACCAACCCTCAAGAGGCGCGAGCTGCCCAACGAGATGACAGGACGCGTTATAACTGCGGCTGCCGCCGGCTTCATGATTCTGGCCCTGGCCTGGCAGCCACTCCTCTCGCCAGATACCGGCTTGACCAATTACTACGAGATCGAGACGCCGTACGGCCGGATGGTCGTGCGACTCTACGACGAGACACCGATTCACCGCGACAACTTTGCGAAGCTTGTTTCGGAGCAGTTCTACGACGGCACGACATTTCACCGCATCCTGGCGGGATTCATGATCCAGGGAGGTGACCCCAATTCCCGGGACGACGACCCACTCAACGACGGGCAGGGAGACCCCGGCTACACGCTGCCCGCCGAGATTCAGCCCCAGCTCTTGCACAAGCGGGGAGCGCTCGCAGCGGCACGCCAGCCCGACGAAATCAATCCGGAAAAGCGGTCCAACGGAAGCCAGTTCTACATTGTGCACGGTACGCCGCGAGACTCTTCTCAGATCGCCGAGTTTGAAGCACGAATCAAACGGCGTCATCCCGATTTCAGCTACGGCCCCGAGATGTTCGCGCATTACGTCAACGTCGGCGGAGCGCCTTTCCTTGATCTAGACTACACCGTATTCGGTGAACTCGTGGAAGGATTTGACGTGTTGGACGCCATAGCGACCGTGGACACACCCCTGCGCTACGGACAACGCGGACCCCTCGAGAACCGACCGGTTCGCCCCGTTACGATGTCGGTGCGTGCACTTCCCGAATACACCGAGAATCGCTGATGTCTGAAGCGCAGCGGTCAGAGCAGGAGCTCCGCAGGCTCGAAGAGCTCGAGGCAATTGAATCCCGCGGGGTCAACGCGTACCCATACGCGTGGGAAGTTTCGCATCACTCCACTGACGTCCTGGCCGAGTTTGATGATTCGGTCCATCAGCCGTCAGATGATGAGGACGGTGGAACGCCGTTGCGCGTGTCGATGGCCGGCAGGGTCATGACGAAGCGCGTCATGGGCAAAGCATCATTCTTCCATTTTCAGGATGCGGCCGGTCGCATTCAGGCGTACGTCAAGCGTGACGACTTGCCTGAAGGTTTCTACAACGAGGTCTTCAAGAAGCTGCTTGACATCGGCGACATCGTCGGGATCGAGGGGTTTGCGTTTCGCACCCGTACAGGCGAAATATCGATCCACGTCGAGCGCCTTGAGTTGCTGGCGAAGGCGATAAGGCCACTGCCGATCGAGAAAGAGACAGAAGGCCGCGTCTTTAACGAGGTATCCGACAAAGAATTCAGATACCGCCAGCGCTACGTTGACCTGATACTGCACGACCGCGTCCGCGAGGTTTTTGTTCAACGCGCTCGTATTATCAGTTCAATGCGATCGTTCCTCGACAAGCGCGGCTACATCGAGGTTGAGACGCCGGTACTGCAACCGCTGTACGGAGGCGCCAGTGCCAGGCCCTTCACAACACACCACAACGCACTCGACAGTACACTTTACCTGCGCATCGCAGATGAGCTGTATTTGAAGAGACTCATCGTTGGTGGGTTTGAGGGTGTCTACGAGATTGCAAAGGATTTTCGGAATGAGGGGCTGAGCCGGTTCCACAATCCTGAGTTCACCATGATGGAGCTGTACGTTGCGTACAAGGACTATCGGTGGATGATGGATCTTGTCGAGGAGATGGTTGCATCCATCGTGGTTGAGCTCCACGGGCAGACAGACATTCAGGTTGGCGAACAAACGATATCGTTTGCGCGCCCCTGGAAGCGGATACCCATCTTTGACGCGATTGAGTCGGAGACCGGGAAACAGCTTCGTGGTCTTGATCGGGACGCGTTGGCCGCCGCTGCCGATTCGCTCGGCATCGAGGTGGATGGTTCGATGGGTTCCGGAAAAATCATCGACGAGATCTTCGGAGAGTGTGTCGAGCCCAAACTGATTCAGCCGACGTTTATTACCGACTATCCCATTGAACTGTCGCCGCTTGCGAAAAAGCACCGCAGCGAGGCCGGACTCGTAGAGCGCTTCGAAGCTATTTGTAACGGCAAAGAGCTTTGCAATGCGTTCAGTGAGCTCAACGATCCGCGTGACCAGCGCCGTCGGCTCGAAGACCAGACGAGGCTGCGTGCAGGTGGCGACGATGAAGCGATGCCGATTGATGAAGACTACATTCGGGCGCTTGAGTACGGTATGCCGCCGACGGCCGGACTCGGCATGGGCATCGACCGACTCACGATGCTGCTGACAAATCAGCAGTCAATTCGGGATGTGATTCTGTTTCCTCTCCTTAAGCCCGAAGCAGACGACCCGGTCGATGACGAAGCCGACCCGGTTGGAGACACCACGGCAGAAGATTGAGCCGGTCACCAGTCGGATACGTAAGTCTCGTACGAGGAAATCGGGATTTTCGGAATCTGTGGCTTGGCAACGTCGTTTCGCTTCTCGGTGATTGGCTCAACTTCGTTGCGCTGATCAGTCTCATCCTGGGCCTGACCGGGAGTCCGCTTGCGCTGGGCCTGGTGTTTGTCGCCAAGCTGTTCCCTGCCGCCATCGCAGCCCCGGTCGCCGGGCTGATCGTTGACCGGTTCAACCGGCGCCGTCTGATGATAGTCTGCGATATACTGCGGGCCGTCATCGTGCTTGGACTGCTCGTTGTGGACGATTCCGGCGACGTCATCCTCGCCTATGTTCTGACCACACTGCAGGTCATTGTCAGTGGCGTATTCCAGCCCGCGCAGTCAGCATCGGTACCGAACGTCACCTCGAAGGACGAACTGTTGACAGCCAACGCGCTGATGGCCGCGAGTTGGTCGGTGATGCTGGCGATGGGGGCCGCCCTCGGCGGATTTGCGACGGCTTTCTTCGGCCCCAAGGCTGTGTTTGTGATGGACAGTGCCAGCTACCTCGTTTCGGCCGGATTTATCCTGGCTACGACCATACCGCAGGCTACCGAATCGGGAAGCGGAAAGCGTCTCCTTCGCAGCGCAGCCAGAGACATCGTTACCGGTTGGCGTCGCATGCGGGATCGACCAGAGATCGGACGTATCGCCTTGACCAAGTCAGTGTGGGCAATTGGTGGCGGCGGACTCGTTTTCTCGCTGGCGCTTGTTGGTACGGAGCTCATGCCGGCAGCACCTGACATCGGACTGGGGTGGGTGTTTGCAGCACGCGGCGTCGGCACGGGAATCGGGCCAATACTGGTCCGTCGGTACATGGTGAACAGATCGCGCTGGCCTGTTGCGCTTGGCGTGCTCGTGTCTGTTTGCGGCGCTGCGTACGCGGTGCTGGGCATAGTGCCATGGAGCGTCTATGTGGTACTCCTGATCATGGTCGCGCACGCGGCGGGCGGCGCCAACTGGGTGCTGAGTACCGTGATTCTCCAGGAGCGCAGTATTGATGCGTACCGTGGCCGGATCTTCGCAACGGAGTGGTTGCTCGTCATGACGGCTGAGTCTCTGTCCATCCTCGCCGCGGGTGCGCTGATGGAGGCGGGAGTCCTCGACCTGCGCGGTACCATTGTCGCGCTGGGCGCAATACAGATTGTCTGCGGCCTTCTGTGGGTCGGCTGGATCAGGAAGCGAGAGCCAGCGACCTGATCTGGCCCTGTTTTTGTCGGTGACGATGTACGGTGCCACCCAACCACCGAAATCGGTACCGGGGTGCCCTGTACTCGTCACGCGAACAGGAATCGCTCAGTGGATCGCTTAGTGGATGTCACTGTGGATCTCACTCTGGATATCACTCCGGATATCACTCCGGATATCACTTTGAGACTCACGCTGGAAGTCCTGCTGGGAGTCACTGCTGGAAGTCCTGCTGGAAGTCCTGTAGCGGGATCTACCGGTAGGACCGAGGACGAGTCTGTGCACTGTAGCATATACGCTGACGCTTTCCCCATCACGCCGCACCCATGGCGACTGGCCGTCACATATCAGCAAGGCACGCTGCCGGTTTGAGCGATCTGCCGGTTGCTGCGCTGCTCGTGCATCCCGATCGGGGCATCGTTGCGGCCAATTCGGAGGCCGTCTGGATGTTGCTCGGCTCTGCGTCTACGGAATCGACGACGGCGGCACTTGACGGCGGCCTGGCAAACGAAACCGTACTCAGCATCAGGCTACTCGCCTCAAGCGCGCGGAGTGGACCCGCTACCTCAACACTCGAATTGGTTTCGGATGGCCGCACTCGCCAACTTCGAGCACGCGCCAAGTGGCAAATAGACGCCGGCGTCGGATTGGTCACGCTCGAGGAGCTGCCCGACCTCTCTGATATACAGCACGCGCTAGAACATAGTGAGCGCCTGTACGACACATTCCTGCAGCAGTCGCCGGCCGGCATTCTGCATCTTGATGCGGATGGGAACGTGACGTTCGAGAATGATCAGGCTCGCTCTCTGTTCGACGCGGCCGGCGGATCTTCGTGGATTGGCCGGCGAGCCCATGAGGCCGACAGTCTCGACGAATCGGCCCGGGAACGCATCAGGGACCTCATCGCCAAAGGCGAAAACTTCAAGATGCATCGTGTCCGGATTGCGGCCACCGACGGTATGTTTCGGATGGTTGTGCTCCAGGGTACCGCTGTGCATCATCCCGACGGAAGCCGGGTCGGATCGATTCTGATGCTCCTGGACCAGACCGACGTTGTGCTGCAGGACCAGTCGATCCAACTACGAAATCGCTTTCGAACCGCAGAAGCCAACATCAGACGAGCGGCATCCGTCGAATCCGACGAACAGAGTTTTCTCAACGGCGCTGCTCGAACCATGGCTGAAGCGGTGGGGGCAGAGCATCTCGGCATCGTGGTTTCGAGTCCGCACGACGACGCGTTTCGAGTGCGGGCGCAGTGGCCGCAGTCAGGTGATGCGGGCGCGCTTGCAGCAGGTGGCGGTGACGAGGACCCGCTCCTTGAGGCCAATCGCGACGGCGTCTTCTGGACGCCGTTCCTGGTCGGCGACGACGTGGGCGGCTTTGTGGCGTACTTCGACCATCGACCCCTGACACAGCACGAGCGAACGAGTCTGTTGGAGCACATGGACGGCCTCGTTCGCGTCTTCGAGCGCCAGTGGCGAACCGTTCAACTTGGATATCGCTACCGCCTTGCCGTCAACTCGATCGAGGACGGCCTGTTCAACTACGTGCTCGATCCGACCGGTGAGCGGCGCTATCTCTTTGCAACGGATCAGTTCGAAGGGCTGTTTGGACACCATCCGCGAGACATCATCCGACCCGATGCGCCTGCTGCCTGGTTTTCAGCCGGATTGGACGACGCGGGTCTCAAGGCCATGGAGAATCACCACGCGGCGCTTTCCGCGGGCGTTGCATCTCGAACGGTATTTCGATTTGTATCCCCGGATGGTCGGGTACGGTGGCTTCGAGAAGATGCATCGCCGCAGCGTGAGGCGTCGGGCCGACTCACCGTCACGGGAATCGTTGTTGATGTTACCGAGCAGAAAGAGGCCGAAGAGATGCTCGACAGGGCCCGTCGAGCGGCTGAGGCTGAGGCCAGGCGCAAGACAGCATTCATCGCCACGATGAGCCACGAACTGAGGACGCCGCTCGGCACCGTTCACGGTTTTGCGGATCTTCTGCGCCGCGAACTGGACGAACTTCCGCCCGATGCGCCCTTGGCCGGTCTGGCTGAGTTTGCGACGGCAATTGAAGAACGCTCTGGCGAGTTACTCACCGTTGTCGAAGACCTGCTCGACCTTTCGAACCTGGAGAGCGGATTGCTCGCGCTTTCACGTCTGCCGGTTGATCTCGAAGCCGTTGTGCATTCGGTGGTCTCGCGTTCAACCTCAGCGGCCGAGGCAAAGGGGCTGCGCCTCCACGTTGACGCGGCGCATGACGGAAGCGCGCGGGTGAGCGCGCCGGTGAGTGCGACAGGCGACGCGCTGCGCGTTGAACGAATCCTGGACCGCATCATGTCGAATGCGATCAAGTTTACGCCGTCAGGACTCATCAGAGTCTCAGTAGGATCGGATGATTCTCACGGCTTTATTCAGATTGCGGACGAAGGCGTGGGAATGAGCGAGGAACAACTCCAGCGCGTGTTTGAACCATTTGTTCAGGGCGACGACAGGCTTAACAGGTCGTACGAGGGCGCAGGGCTAGGGATGACCGTGGCAAAACGACTCGCCGTTGCGATGGGGGGCGACCTCGAAGCGAGCAGTACGCCCGACGTCGGGACAACGGTCGTTTTGCGATTACCGCTTGTTGCCAGTCCTGGCGCCGCGGCTGACTGAGCGACCGTTTGCAGCGACGGCCCGAACGTTTCGCTGTATGCCCGCGTGCCCCGCACGGCGAATCGGACTCCCGGCGAAGCGCTCCAGGAATTCCTCCTCCGACATGTCTTGCCAATCCGCAATAGAAGTCTGCGTGGTGTTACGGCGGGGGTAGTATCGCGCCTCAGTGGCAGGTTTCCGAAACTTGTTCCAGGGGCAGACCTCCTGGCACACATCACATCCGAAGACCCAGTTGTCTGACCGCTCCGCCAGCTCAGCATTGATCGTCGGCTCCCGGTTCTCAATCGTCAGGTACGAGATACACCGGTTGGAGTCTATCACGTAGGGTTCGACGATTGCGTCGGTCGGGCACGCGTCGATGCAACGCGTGCAACTCCCACAATGGTCAAACGCCGGGCCGTCAGGTGTGAGATCGACGTCCACGATGAGCTCGCCGATAAAGAACCACGAGCCCAGCCCCTGCCTGATCAGGTTTGCGTTTTTCCCGATCCATCCGACCCCCGCGCGTTGCGCCCACGCCTTGTCCATGACGGGGGCCGAATCGACGAATGCACGTCCGTTCACCTCAGTGCCGCAGCGATCTTCGATCCACTGCATCAGCTTTTTGAGGCGCTTCTTCATGACGCGGTGGTAATCGTCTCCCCATGCGTAGCGGCTTACGCGGCCGTGGTCGGGTTCGCTGGATGGCTCCAGCGGCTGGTAGTAGTTGTCGATGACGGAGATGACAGACCGGGCGCCGTCAACGAGCCGTCGTGGGTCAATCCGGAGGTCGAAGTGGCGTTCCATCCACGTCATGCCGGCGTGACGCGATCCATTGAGCCATTCTTCGAGACGGCGCGCCTCGGTGTCGAGTTGTTCGGCACGCGCGATGCCGCACGCTTCAAATCCAAGGCGCCGGGCTTCCTGTTTGACGTCGCGGGCGAGCGCCGCGGGATCGGGGCGTGCGTTCATGTCGTGGCAAAAAGAAAGGGGACCCACCGGTTGGCAGGTCCCCTTTCGACGAGTCAGTTTCGACTCGGTTCAATCAGGCGTCGTTGCCGACGACTAGCGAACCGGGATCGAATCGACGCGGCGGAACTGGCTCGTTCCTTCCTTGCGGCTGACGCCCGTTACCACGCCCATGCCCATGGCTTGGATGCGGCTGGCGGCGATGCCGTTGTCGACGTAGAACTGTTCGACTGCGCGGGCACGGTCTTCAGCAAGGCGCGAACCGCGGCGTTCGCCCGGTGCTGCGTAGCCTTCGACACGAACCGACATGTTCGCGCATTCGTTCAGGATCTCAAGGTTGTCGTTGAGCGCCTGGCGAGCCTCGTCGTTGAGGTTGCTCGAGTTACGGTTGAAGTACGCTGCGTTCATGTCAACGACCGTCTCGCAGAACGGAACTTCAACCGGGACGACCGTGATCGTCATCGTACGCGTGTCTGATCCCGCTTCGTTCGTCGAAGTGAGTCGAACGGTGTACGTACCCGGCGTGGCGAACGTATGCGACGGATTGGCGCCCGTTGCGGTCGTGCCGTCGCCGAAGTCCCAGCGATGCGTAAACGGACCGTCTCCGCGCACGTTGGCGCTGAAGCGAACCGGCGTAGCATTGTCAGGTGACGGCGGGTTGGCCGTGATTGACACGATTGACGGCGGCTGGATCGGACGATTTGCAACAACGGTCATCGTGCGCGTGTCCGAGCTCTTCTTGTTGCTTGCCGTCAGCGTTACCGTGTAGGTACCAGGCGTTGAGTACGTGTGCGTAGCAACGAGGCCTTCTGCCGTTGTGCCGTCGCCGAAGTCCCACATGTACGTCACCGGCTGCGTAGCGTCGGCATTCACCGTGGCTTCGTAGGTACCAGCCTGTCCCGTGTCGATCTCGTTAGGTCCGGTGGCCGAGAGAATCATGACCGGGATGAACGGAGGCGTGATGTTGAAGCGAATACCGAGTGAGGTGTATCCGACGAAGTCGAAGTCACTGTCACCCTGTGCGACACCATCAAACTTCTCATCGGGCAAGATGCCGAAGAAGTCTGCTTCCAGGAAGATGCCCACGCGTCGGTTGACGGCGAAGTCAAGACCAACACCGAGCATCGGCGAGAAGCCGGTGCCGCGGCCACGCGGGTCGTCAATCTGGCCGGTGAATACGCCGACACCCGGAACGATGTACGGAGAAACACGCTTCGACGTCATGAAGTGAATCGGCACGACAAGATGCGCCGAGATGCGCTTGTCGCTGGCAGAACCCGTATCAAGCGGCGGGCTCAGCGTCGGATGATTCTCGGTGTCCAGCGGCGAGTAGTGCCCCCATGCAGCGAGCAGTCCGATGCCGAATGTTGGGTTGATGCGGTATCCGATCTCTGCGCCGAGATTCAACCCGTTCAGTTCGATGAGACGATCGATCTCGGAACCTGGGTTACCGTCGCGGTCGCCGAGGTAGTAGTCGAGGCCGACGCGCGGTTTGATATACACGGTACCGCCATCGCGGTATTCCTGCGCCGCCGCCGTGCTGAACGAAGCCAGCATAACGGCCGCAAGCAGGCACGACGATAGTAAGCGCCCTTTCATAGAGAGTCCCTCCAAAAATGCGGCTGAAAAAATGGTCTTAATTGCTGTGTCCGTTTCTAAACGGTGGTGGAAACAGCCAGTGGGTGAAGCGGCACCAGGGTCGACGCCTCATTGCTGGTATGCATGTAAGCGGCGGGTGTCAAACACGCCGGGCGCTCGCAGCAAATAACGCGCCCGAAAGCGCAATGCGAGCACCAATCACGCAGTTCGTTACAAGTTCACCGGAGTCCTTTGTATCGGACGCAATGCCGCTCCATACAAATAGGGCACCTTCGAGGCGCCCAGCACATTCCCAGCAGCACATCCGAACAACTCCGGACAACTCCGCGATACATCAGACGAGACTGTCTCCCTCCACATTCCGTCGGGTACGCACCCGGTCACCTCGGTCCAACCCCGTGTATCCGCTCAACTTGTCACTCCTGCGCCAGCATGGTCAGGTCGGGAATGCGAGCCAGCCTACGCGGTTTGCTCGAAACAAACGCGCCTGCAACTGTCTGCACGCACCCCGCGCAAACCAACGCTGAACGCGCAAAATAAGGCAAAACGGTCCTGCAATTGCAAACAACGGCCTGATTACTAACTCTATTTTGACACAGGCCAGTGCCAGCACCGGGCGCACATCGTAGGTTAATCGAACCTACATGGCGCGTTCACAATGGGATGCGTTCGCGATGAGTTGCCGTGCTGCCTGGACCGTGACACTTTGGAGACGGGTCCTGGCGACCGTGGGGCGGCACAACGGTTCGGGTGTGCTGGGACGGGTGTGCTGCCGCGGGTGGACCAAAGAAACCGCCGGGCCGTGGCGTGCAGAACGTTCGTGGCCAGGTGGCCTGATCTGCGGACGGCTCGTGCGAATAGAAAGGGGACCGATCGGCGTGGAGCGCCTAGCTCGCAGACAGCGAGTCGACCCGCTTTTCAAGCTTCCGCTTGACATTCGCAACCTTGTTGCGATGCATGATGCCCTTCGTGGACAGCCGATCGAGATACGCCTTGACGTCGTTGAGCTGCGTGCGCGCGGCATCCGCATCTTCGGTAGCGCGGAGACGCTTGATCATCGTGCGAATCTTGCTGCGATGGATCCTGTTCTGCTCTCGACGGACAGCGTTCTGGCGAACGCGTTTTTCGGCGGATTTGTGCTGGGGCATGCTTCCTAAGCTCTGAACTCTTCTCGTTATACGTGCCGGCCCTCGAAGGGGAGAGGCACCGAGCGCAGTGCGGATACCAGGATCTGAGAATCGACTGATAGCCGGCACCTCGTACTGCGCAGCCTGAAAAGATAAGGCGGCCGTTTTCGACCGTCAAGCCGTCATCGCGGCGTTTGTCAGCGGTGTGAACTTTCGTTAGGCACGGCGGTTGCATCAAGTCGGCAAAACACGGGGCCGCGGCACGAAATCGGCTCCGACCCACCATGCCCGCCCGCTATCGATGCGTTCGTTTCTCTCGGAATTCACGCGAGACATCGACAAAAGCCGCACCGTCGTCGTCATGGACGAGGACGGCCTCGCGCCGCCCAGGCAATATGAACTGGCTCCGCACGCCGTTATTCTGCGCGGTGTCGGGCTCGTGCTGGCCGTTGTCATTCTCACGTTCGCAGTTGTCGCACTGACGCCCATCCGGCAGCTTATCCCCGGGTACAGCACCGATCAGATGCGCAGCGATGCAATGAACAACGCCGCTCGTCTTGTACAGCTCGAAGATTCCCTCAGGCTTCAATCGGAGTACCTCAGTCATCTTCGCAGCGTCGTGACGGGTGCCGTTTCAGACACCGTCTTGCCCGCGTTGACGCCGGCACCGCCGTCAACGCCCGCCGAAATTCAGACCGCCGCCGAGGCTGCGGGAGGGGAAACCGACGTCGGGCAGGTCACGGCAGGGGAGGCACGCGCTTTGCAGACGACGCCCGTCACATACGCTTCCCAGGGGGGTGCTGCCCGCGCTGGAGGGATTTCCCTGCCGACACTGCCACCGGTTGAAGGATTCGTGACGAGACCCTACAATAGTCGGGACGAACACTTTGCCGTTGATGTAGCCGTTTCGGAAGGAACGTCCGTTCGCTCGATCGGAAACGGATACGTCGTTCTGGCGGATTGGACGCAGGCCGGCGGCTATGCCGTTGCGATCCAGCATGCCGGCGGGTATGTCACCGTCTACAAGCACAACAGCGAACTGCTCAAGCAGGTCGGCGATCGGGTACGTGCCCAGGAGCCCATAGCGCGATCTGGTAACACGGGTGAGGTGACCACCGGGCCGCACCTGCACTTTGAGCTCTGGCGCGACGGCATCCCGCAGGACCCGCGCGAATACATACTCGGATGGTGACAACGCTCGTCATCCGCCCACCCAAACGTTCCTGAGGAACGGATACGAAGATCGATGGCACTACTAGGCAACAAAAATCAGGCGTCAAACATGGCCAGTAAGTCACCCTATCCCACTACGCAGGCTCCCCAGATCAACATGATCGGCGAGGGCGCTGTTGTCGAAGGCACGCTCAATGCGGGTAGCGATATCCGGATCCGCGGTAAAGTCGTTGGGAAGCTCAACGTCGAAGGTAAGGCGATCGTCGCGCAGGAAGGCGAGGTGAACGGCGACATCGTCGCAACAAACGCCGACATCTCAGGTGTCGTCCAGGGACAGATCGACGTTTCGGGAACGCTGGTACTTAAGGCCACGGCGCGCGTGACGGCCGACATCAAGACAGCGCGCCTCGTGGTCGAGGAAGGAGCCGTCTTTGATGGCAAATGCAAGATGGGTGGCAAGACGATGGACAAAGACGAGCTGAAGTCCGCGTCGGTGACCCCGCTGAAGGCGAAGGCCGCAACGGCGTAGGTCATGGCTGCTGCCGATGACAACGAACGGCAGTCAGATAAGTCGACTCGACCATCGTACGGTTCGGCGTTCAGGCAGGCTGATCGTCACGTCGGGGTGGCCTTCCAGGTGGCCCTGGCGTTGGTCGTTTATGTCGTCGCCGGCAATTGGCTGGACAAGCGACTCGGGACGGGGCCATGGCTCACGCTGCTGGGGGCAGTACTTGGTTTTGCGTCCATGATGTTCCTGCTCGTGAGGCTTGCGTCGGGTACCTCAAAGGACGCGGCAAAGGACGCAGCAAAGGGCGCAGCAAAGGACGCTGCAAAGGGCGGCCCGGGCAGCAGTAAATCGAAGGCGTCGGGAGCGCAGCAAGAGGAAGAAGGTGGCGCTGATTGACACGTTCTTGATGCGCCGGCGTCCTTTCATTTAGAATTCACCCCTCACGGTCTACAAAGCCGCGCTTTGTTGAGCCCGTCCCGCCGTTTTGCGTTATTTTTGCGCCTCCGAGGAAGACGGTTGGGTAGGCTGAGGGCTCACGTACCGATGATCCCATGATCGTTGACCCGTCATCGGGGATTGATCGAGGATATGGTCGGTGATATTGCCTTCGGCATCGGGCTCGGCATTTTGTACGGGGTCGCTGCCTATCTGAATTTCTTGTGGGCGATGCGCCGCAGCGGGGCATCGTTTATGGTCATCGCGCTGGGCGGAATGATAATCCGCATGACGCTGGCCGCATTACTCGTTGCGCTGGGTGTTCTCTTGTTCGGAGTTCAGGAGAACCCCTTTTTTCTTGCCTTCGCGTTGACCTTCATGGTCGTCCTTGCACTTGAGGTGCTGGCGATGCACAAAGGATGGGGCGTTCGCGGAAATACCGACTCGTGATGAATGCGATGATCGGGCACTCTGAAAACGGATTGAACGGAATTCAACGATACGGTCTCGAAGCTCGGATGCTGATTGAACGGACCCCGCGCCCCGGCGCGCTTGTCGCCATTATGCTTGTGGCGCTCGTCGTATTCGGCGGGCTTCCGGTGAACAGCGTGAACGCTGCGTCCGTCCCGCCGCCCGCGGGTGACGAAGAAGAGCTCGACGCAGTCCACCATATCGCCGACGGCTACTACCTCGACTTCTCTCCGATTCCCAAGATTGAACTCCCGCGCATCTTCATCATTCGCGATGAATCGGGTTCGCTGGGCATCGAGTTCTTTCGCTCAACGACTGCCGCAATCGCGTCGGGTCGATATGACGTTGTCTTTGAGGATGACCATGGGGCAGAGGACGACCACGCCGAGGACGACCACGCCGAGGGTGCAGCGGATGATCACGCCGAAGATGCCGGTGATGATCATGCCGAGGACGCTGGTGACGATCATGCCGAGGATGCTGATGACGTGAATGCTGCCGGTGCCGCTGGTGACGCTGGTGACCATGGCGAATCAGATGATGACCACGCCGAGGCAGCGTCGGGCCACTCATCGCCACTTGACGGCATATTGGTGCGCCGGTCGGGCGAGGTTGTGCTCGACATGTCGATCTCGCGCCACCTCGTCTTTGTCTGGATCGTCTCGCTGCTGCTGATCTGGGTCGCGCTCTGGCTCGCCGGTCGCTACCGGCGCGGGGTGGGTCGAGAGTCCGCGCCGCAGGGGCGTTTGCAGAACACCATGGAGGCACTCGTGACGTATGTGCGTGATGAGATCGCCCGCCCGAATATTGGTCCGAAAGCTGAGCGCTACGTGCCGTTCCTGCTCACCCTGTGGTTCTTCATTCTATTTGCGAACCTGATCGGCCTCCTGCCGCTCAGCGTGACCAGCACGGCCAACATCACCATCACCGGTGTGTTGGCCATCTTTACGTTTGCGGTGGTTCAGATTTCGGGCACGAAGGATTACTGGATGCACATCCTTTGGCCTCCGGGAATTCCGTGGTTCGTCAAGCCGATTCTCGTTCCGATCGAGTTCCTGGGGATCTTTATCAAACCATTTGTGCTGGCGGTTCGACTCTTTGCGAACATGACGGCCGGCCACCTCGTGATTCTCAGTCTTCTTGGACTCGGGTTTACCCTGAAGTCGGTTTACGGACCAACGGGTGGGTATATCGGAGCTGGAGCGGGCGTTCTGTTCGCCCTGTTCATCTACCTCATCGAGGTGCTTGTCGCGTTCCTGCAGGCGTACATTTTTGTGATGCTCTCAGCGCTGTACATCGGTGCGGCCGTTGAGGAGCATGGACATGAGCACGACGAGGGGCACGCGACCCACGACGGGCATGCCCTCGCGGTCCTGGACGACTAGCAGGCCCTTAGCGGACTACTGTAGACTGATAGACTCTGGCCGGCAACCCGGCTAACCAACAACACCAAAGACCAACAAAGAACAAGGTTATCATGGAAGCATCAGCATTGGCATGGCTTGGCGCAGGAATCGGAGCCGGACTCGCAGTTCTCGGCGCCGGAGTGGGCATTGGCCGCCTGGCCGGACCGGCGATGGAAGGCACGGCTCGTCAGCCGGAGGCAGCCGGTGATATCCGTACCTCGATGATTATCGCTGCGGCGCTTATCGAAGGCGCGGCATTCTTCGGCCTGATCATCTGCTTCTTCCTGCAGGGCAAAGCCTGAGTCGGTCACGGTGTTGTATACGGCAGGCCGCGGCGCACAAGCGCCGCGGCTGCGCCGGTTATGGCATCTGATTCGATTCCCCGGTGCGCATGCGCGTAATGTGCGGCGCAGTTTTGCAGCGAGATCAGGCGAAGTTGAATTCGTCAGACGCACCTGCGGCGGGGCAACCCGAGAAGCGACAACGGAACGGTAAGTCATGACCCTAGCCGTCAATCTACTGAGCCCGAATCCAGGCCTCGCGATCTGGATGACGCTCACGTTTCTACTGCTGCTGTTCATTCTCCGACGTTTTGCGTGGGGAGTGATCATGGCGGCCCTCAAAGAACGCGAAGAGCGGATCGACGAATCGATCAAGAGCGCTGATCGCGCGCTGGCCGAGGCCAAGCAGATTCAGGCCGACAACATGAAGGCCCGCCGCGAGGCTGAACAACAGGCCCAGTCGATTCTGCGCGAAGCCCGCGAAGCGGCTGAACGCATTCGAACCGAAGAGGTCGAAAAAACACGTGCGTCAGTCCAGCAAATGCAGGAGTCCGCGCGCGCTGAAATCGAGCGTGAGAAACAAGGCGCACTGAACACACTGCGTGCTGAGGTCTCCGACCTGGCCATCAAGGCAGCCGAGAAGATTCTCAACGAACAGATGAACGGCGACCGCCAGCGCAAGCTCGTCGACGAATTCATCGAGGACCTGGGCCGCAACTAGCGAAGGAAGCATGAGCGACGCACTGGTAGCAAAGCGATACGCACACGCCCTGCATGAGGTTGGCCGCACCGAGAACGCCGCCGACGCGCTCGACGGTGACGTGGCGCTTGTCGTCGACACCCTCCAGAACTCACGCGAATTGAGGCAGCTTTTCGTCAGCCCGATTGTCGGGCGCGAACGCAAAGCGGCAGTGATCAAAACACTGTTTGACTCGCGCGTCAGCAAGCTGATGTCGAGCTTTCTCGAGATGCTCGTCACAAAGGGCAGGGAAGACCTGTTCGAATCGATTGCACGCGCTTATCGATCGCTCCGTGACGAGGAGCAGGGCATTGTGGAAGCACTGGTCAGAACACCGTTTCCCCTTTCTGCTGAATCGGAAGCCGGCGTACGCCAGATGCTCGAGCGACGCACCGGAAAGAAGGTCCGCCTGACGGTTGACACAGACGCTTCGCTTATCGGCGGGGTCGTCGTGCGCCTCGGTGACCAGGTTTATGACGGCAGTGTCAGCAACCACCTTTCCAAACTCAAAGAACAGTTTGCTGCGGGCGGCTTCCAGAGCAACGGCGCCTGAGCCCGCATTACGCCATTAACGATCAATCGTAACACGAATCATGTCAACGGCAATTCGACCCGACGAAGTCACAGCAGTCCTCAAGCGGGAGCTTGGTGGCTTCGAGGCGGGCACCGACGTATACGAAGTTGGGACCGTGCTCCAGGTCGGGGACGGTATCGCCCGCATTTTTGGACTCTCGGGCGTACGCGCTGGTGAACTCATTGAGTTCCCCAAGAGTGGCGTCACCGGGATGGTGTTGAACCTCGAAGAGGACAACGTCGGTGCCGTGCTGTTCGGCGAGGCAGAGGCCGTGCGCGAAGGCGACGAAGTTCGTCGCACAAACCGAATTGCATCGATCCGGGTTGGTGACGGCATGATGGGGCGCGTCGTGGATGCGCTCGGCAACCCGATTGACGGGGAGGGTCCGATATCCGGGCAGACCTACGAGATGCCGATCGAGCGTAAGGCGCCCGGTGTTATCTACCGTGAGCCGGTTACCGAACCGCTCCAGACCGGGATCAAGGCTATTGACTCGATGATTCCGATTGGTCGCGGGCAGCGAGAGCTCGTCATCGGGGACCGCCAGACCGGCAAGACCGCCGTTCTTGTTGATACCATCATCAACCAGAAAGGCACGCAGTCGGGCGACAAGCCGGTCCACTGTATCTACGTCGCGATTGGGCAGAAGAACTCCACCGTTGCTCAGGTGAAGGCAGCGCTCGAAGAGAATGGCGCGATGGAGTACACGACCATCGTAAACGCGCCGGCTTCGGCCCCCGCTACAATGCAGTTCCTTGCGCCGTTTGCGGGTGCTTGTATCGGTGAGTTCTTCCGGGATACAGGCCGCCACGCCCTCGTGATCTACGACGACCTGTCAAAGCAGGCGGTTGCGTATCGCCAGGTGTCGCTGCTCCTTCGTCGCCCGCCGGGCCGCGAAGCGTACCCCGGTGACGTGTTCTACCTGCACT
>JAUIJQ010000326.1 GCA_030431165.1 Rhodothermia bacterium
TTCGCCACTTCGATTGAGATCGCCACCATTCCCGCACATTCGGTAGGCAATGTGGTCGTCGGCATGCCGGGCGGCTCGCTTTCAGGCATCGAATGGCCGGCCGGCTCCAACGATAACTACCTGTTCGGTGGCGGACTCTGGATCGGTGCAAAGCCCGCACTGCAGTCAGCGCGCGTAACAGAAGAATGGATGTGGACCGGTGACGAATCGGTGACACCGTCAGTCACCTCCGATGTTTCTGACCAGGACATCACCGTGGGTATCAAGGAAGCAGATTTTCTGGGCACTGACGCGCTGGGGCTCAAGGTGACGCAGCGGTCGTATCAGTGGGCTGCTGTTCCAGGCAAACAAGCCGGCGAAGAGAACGCCATCGTTGCCGCTTTTGACGTAACCAACACGGGAGCAGCGGCCGCAGCAGTTGAAGACATACGCGTCGGATTATACCTGGACGCCGACGTCATTAATGACGGCGGGTTTGAGGATGACATCGTCGCCTTCGACCCTGAGAACAACATCCTGTACATGTATGACTCGGGCGAGGCGTGCGCGGGTAATGCGGAGATATCCTGTACCACCGGCCACATCGGTGTGTCACTGATCAATGACCCGACTGCCGGCAAAGCGGCGAGCTCGGCCGGCACGCTTCTGCCGGCAACGGCGACCTGTGTCGCCGCAAATCCGCCCGCGGAATGTCCGGACCTCAGTGCCATCGGCCCTTACAACACGATGAGCACCGGGATCAACGGTGCACTGGACGGACCCGCGGCCGTTTCTCCGAATGACTACCGGATGCTCATTGTTGCCCCGTCGTTTTCGCTCGCAACCGGCGAGACAAAAAGTGTGACCTTTGCACTTGCCATGGGCGATGGGCTATCCGACATGATCGCCAATATGCAGTCAGTTGCGGCCCGCTTCGAGACGGCTATCGTCAGCACCGAGGACGCCGGCGGAGCCCGCGACAACCAGGCGTTTCAATTGACGGCGAACTACCCGAATCCGTTTTCCGGGACAACGCATCTGGAACTGTGGATCGCAACGCCTACCCATGTAAGGATATCCGTTCACGACCTGCTCGGACGCGAGGTTGCGATTCTTGTTGACGAAACTGTGCCGCCGGGAAGCCGGACGGTTGGGTGGGACGCGACCCACGAACCGTCTGGGGTATATCTCTATCGCGCGGCCATCGGAGAAACCGAAATACACGGCCGGATGGTCGTAGTGCGGTAGACTGTCCGGCCCCGGCACTCGACCTGCTAGTCTTCGAGTGTTGCCCCTTCGAATGCCGCGTCCCCAACGTGTTGGACGCGGATCGTCAGGTTGCTCGACTCAATCCCGCTTTCCGGGTCAGCACCATACGCGGAGGCGATCTCCGATAGCAGGGCGGCGACGCGTGCACTGTCGATACCTTCCGAGGTGTGCCAGCGTGCGCTGCGCGACTGGCCCGACGCGTGCCATAACCCACCGTCAAGCTGCTTCATCGGCTGCAGTTCCGTACCCAGTGAGTCAACGGCAAGTGAGGCGCGCATCATGAACACGCGAGGCTCATCAGCGATATTCCTGTTGACCAGCATCGCAGCATTGGCAAGTGAAAGGAGGCCAACAGCCGCAATTGCCATCCACGCTGTTCGTTGTCCGGCTGGTCGAACCCTGTCTATTCGGTTATTCCCGGCAGGCGTGCGTCCGACTCGATCTGATGCCGCGAAACGTGATGCTTCGATAGGCTCTGCCGGCACGGCAAGTCTATAGCCAACCTTGCGCACAGTCTCGATAATCCGGCGTTGTCGCCCGCGATCGCCAAGCCCGCGCCTCAACTTCGAGACTGCCTGGGTCAGTGCTTCGTCATTCGTCGGAGTATCCGGCCACAGGGCATCAAGGAGTTCCGATCGTGTAACCACTTCGCCTGCCCGCATCGCGAGGTACACGAGGAGAGCCATAACCTGCGGCTCAATGACAAGTGCCGTTTCACCAGCTGTTATCCGGTTGCGGGTGGGCTCCACCACGGCACCGGCAACAAGAAATGGCGTCGATTCCCGATCAGGGGGCAATTTCCAATCCATAGTCATCCGTAAGAGATATTCCCGAGAGGCTTTCGTCAGGATAACGGATGCCGGAGCCGGTATCGTATGGCGTTCATCGCGACTAGAGGCCATGCCAGGCAACCGCTCAGACAAACGAGATCAGCCAGACACATGAAACCACCGAGACTGTATGCACCGTCAAGACTGTACTCACCAGCGAGACTGTACGCGCCATCGACACTGTACTCACCAAGCCGAAAGCCATCGACGACAACCCGCGTCATGCTGCTGGCCTGCACGGCGTTGATTCTCGTCCAGGTTCAAGCAGTTGCTCAGGACGCAACGCCGGCCGGCGGAACCAACGAAGCGTCAAGCCTGGACGAGTTCGTCGGGTCGTATGGCCCTCGTCACATCTACCTGGAGAACGGCGCGCTGCACTATCTGCGCGAAGGGATGCCCACCGCGGTTGCGATTGAGGCCGCCGGCGTTGATAGCTTCGTCGTTGTCGTTCCGCCGGGCGCGCAGGTGCAGGGACCCGGAGGCGACCATGTAATCCCGGCGTTTGTTTTTCGCAGGAATGAAAAGGGAGACGTCACTGCGCTCGCACTAGTGAACCCGGATGGGACCGTTGTCGGCGAGGCAGAGAAAGACGCTGAGACGAGGCCGCGTCCGCGAACGCAAGGAAACAGTCAGAGTCAGTAGGCTGCACCCCTTCCGGGTCGTCATCCAGCTTTGACGACGGTGCCAACCAGTACCGTGTTGTCGATTGCGATCGTAAACAGGTAAACGCCTGCAGGTACCGGCGTACCGCCGGCCGACGTACCGTCCCAGTAGATCGAATACGACCCGGGGCCCTGGACGTTGATGGCGAGAATCCTGACGAGCCGCCCAAGCGAGTCGTAGATCTTGACCGGTACCGTTGCGTGTTCGCTCGACGTCACGTCAAGCGTAAACGTCGTGCCTTCACTAAACGGGTTTGGGTAGCTTGCCAGCAAGGCAAACGACGGTCTGTCGTCGCTGTTCTCGTCCTCCTCGATTCCGACGGGCCCACCGCCGCCGTCACCATCCGTACCGCGAAAACTCGAAAACGGGCTGATGATTCCGAACGCGAGGCTGAGGTCCACAATCTGTTCACGTATTGCATCAGCCTCTCCCGAAGCACCCGCGAGGTAGTACTGAACAAGGAGGCTCTCAATTTTGAGTTTTGCCCAGATCTTCGTCAGGAACTGGTAGCGTTCAACCGACTCACCGGCAAGTGCAAGGTCATACGAATAGCTTACCGGCTTGCCAAATGCGCTGCCTGCCAGCGCAACCGTTACTGAGCCCGGCTCCTGATAGCGACCCGCTACAACGACCTGCTGCCCTTTGTAGAGTCCCGGCAGAGGATCCGGATTGACCTGTGAAACCTGCGGCGGGTCAAAGGTGACTTCCGCGCCGAGCAGCACTGGATTCCGGATACGCAGGTAGAAATCGGTGATTCGGTCTTCGAGTTCGTCGTCACCAAGGAACTCGACGAGTCCGTCGTTCTGCCGCGCCAGCAACGTGAGCAACTGTTCCTGCACACTTGGACCAATCCCAAACGTGAAGATGATCGGGTACGTCTCGGTTGACTCAACGAGCGATTCGACGTGGTCGACAATCTCCTGCGTGTTGGTAATGCCCGAGGTCGCCATGCCGTCGGTAAAGAACACGATGATGTTGGCAACCGTGGCGTCAGACGCCGCGAACTGCGGAACGGCCAGCCCAAACGCACCGGAGATGTTTGTATTGCCGCCCGAGTTGAGCTCGTCTATGTACGCAAGCGCGAGATCGCGATTCGTCGGATTGAAGTCTACATGGGAGGCAGAAAACGCGCGAACGTCAGCACTAAAATCGACGATGTTGAATTTGTCGCCCTCATTCAGATGTTCGACAATGAAACGGGCAGCGTTCCTCGCCTGAACGATCTTCGAACCATTCATGCTTCCCGACCGATCAATGATCAGGGTAAACACTTTGTTTATGGTCTCTGTCAGTTCGCCGGGTTCGGGCTCGATGACAGAGGCAAAGAATCCGGGCGGGCCGTCGTCAGCGACAAGTGAATCAGGCAGCAACGTGCTGAAGCCAAACAGACCCAGCTCTTCCTGATTGAGCGTGTACACAACGCGATAGTCAGCGTCAGCAGATGCGTCAGATGCGGCCCAGGCAACAGACGCCGTCGACCCATCGTTTTCAACTTCGCCCGCAGGGTGCGACGGTAGCGAAATGAAGTCGATTGTCCTTGGCGAGACCAGCTCGAACAACAGCGACTGTGTTGCCAGCGGCGCGTCCTGAATCAACGTGTAGTTGTTCGGATGGCTGAATAAGACGCTGCCAAATTCGTAGGGCAGTAATTCGACGTACGTGAGCTCGACCGTCAGCGATGAGTCTGACGGCACGTCATGACCCACCGCATAGAAGAGCGGTGTCTCCCCGATGAATGACGTCAGATCCGGATCCATCGACTCTCCCGGCTCGGTGATCGATGAATCCTGCGGGGAAGCCGAGAAGCTCGCCGTAAACCACTCGCCGTTGACTCGATACCGGAGGCGCGTTGCACTGGCCCCTTCCGGCATCGGGAATGCATACGTCACTGTCGTCGCGCTCGACCCCAGGTTTTGGAACTCGTGGGTCGCTGTGACAACGGCGACCTGGCCTTCAGCGCTGACACGTACTTCGGATGCGCGAAGTGGAAGAAAGA
>JAUIJQ010000004.1 GCA_030431165.1 Rhodothermia bacterium
CTGTAATCCGCTAGGACCGACCGTCGGCACTGCGCTCAAAGCGCAACTGCGCGTACAGCGTCCGCAACGCAAACTCCGAGCGCGACCACAGGAACTGGCGTGACGCCCGGCGTCCCTGGTCTGACAACGCGCTGCGCGTGGCAGGACTGTCGACAATGCCAACGACGGTGCGCGCCGCAACGGCCGGGTCAAACCGATCAACGTCGATCACGACACCGCCCCTGCCCTGCACGAACCTGCTCCACGCCGGATACGCCGTGCAGACGTATGGAAGACCCGACGCCATGTACTCGTAGAACTTGGTCGGGATGTTGGACCAGGCGCGATAAGAAGTGTCCATCAGCATCAGGCCGACATCCGCGTGTGCAATCTCTCGAGCCACCTCGTCAGCAGTGGCATACCGCGTCCAGCCAACCTGCTCGACGCATTCCCGCAAGCCACGGCGATTGACGGCTCTGTCAAATTCCTCCCGTTCCGCCCGCCGAAAGCAGATCCCGACAAGAACGAGCCTTGCGGCCCGGCCGGTTCGGTGTAGCGCCTCAAGCATGTCAAGCATCATCCATAGCCCGCGCTCTCCTGCAACAACACCGGTATAGACAAGACGGATCTCTCGGTCAGCGGACGCGCGTGAGTCGACTTCGGAAAGGCGTTCGTAGTACGGTTCGGCCAGATAGTTTGGGACAACCGCAACCTTGACCTCAGACAGCGCGAGGTCGTCGAGGTCGGGCGCAGCACCGGTCGCGGGGTTGGCGGGGTCGCTATAGTCAACAACTACGAGACCATCAACGAGCGGGATCGCGATGCGCTCAACAAGGCGAATCAGCGCTGCCTTTACCCCTCTTCGACCGCGCTGGTATTCGTGTTTGTCGTAAATGACAATCGCATTGCTACGCCGTCGCAACGTATCAGCGATCAGAAGCAGCTCCGGGTCGTGCAAATGAAATACCGCAGCATCAATCGAGGCCAATCGCCGAGCCAGCGACGGCAGACCAAGCCAGCGCCGCCACGCGGGCAACTCCGGCAACGCCTCCAATCGCGCAGTCGACGGCAAGTCGACCGACACATCGCTCTCAGCCGGCACAGCCCACACAACATGATACCCGGCCGCGCAAAGCGTCGGGATTTCCCGGCGTGTTATGCGCGCGTCATCCCATCGATGCACCGTTGATACATGTACTGCAGTCGGCGTCATCTGCCGCAGCGCCTCATCTGGGACGTCGGGTGGCAAAAAACGATGAGACAGCGTCAACAACACGGGCCGCATCCGACTCATCCATCGCCGGATGTACCGGCAGACTCAGTGCCGTATCGAAGTAGTCCATCGTCACCGGCAGTGTCTCCGACATGTCATCAGGTGCAAGCCCGGCACGCTTGTAATCCGGATGTAATGGCACAGGGATGTAATGCAACTGGACCCCGATACCAGCCGATCGAAGCGCGGCGAACAAGGCGTTCCGCATCGCCGCGCCGCCCTCACGAAGCCGAACAACGTACAGGTGCCAGGCAGGGGTTACGCCGGGCAGTACAACGGGGAGGCGCAACAATTCGGCGTCCAGTTCCTGCGCGTAGTATGCGGCAATCTGTGCGCGAGTGGCGTTGTGGGCTTCGAGGCGTTTCAACTGAGAAAGTGCGAGTGCCGCATGCAGCTCGCTCAACTTGTAATTGTAGCCTAACACCTGCTGTTCGTAATACCAGCCGTGCTTCGCGTTATCCTGATTTTCAAGCAGTCGCTTCTCCCGCGTCATGCCATGTCGCACAAAGCAGGCAGCGCGGTCTCTCATCGCAGGATCGCTGCCTGTAACCAGCCCACCCTCGCCTGCCGTGATGTTCTTGACCGGATTCAGACTGAACGCCGTCAAGTCGGCAAGCGCACCGCCCACGGCATGCCCATCAACCATAGCTCCCGGTGCATGCGCGGCGTCAGAAAGCAGCATGGCGTCCCGCTCAGCGGCAACGCGACGCAGCGAAGCGTATGGCGACGGATGCCCGGCGAAGTCGACGGTCAGGACGGCACGCGTGCGTCCGGTTGCGAGGCCCGCGACCGACTGCGGGTCAAGGCACATCGTGTCTGGTGTGACGTCGGCAAAAACCGGTCGAGCGCCGAGGTATCGAACAGCATTTGCCGTCCCGGCGAACGTCAGCGCGGGCAACACAACCTCGTCCCCCGGTCCGAGGCCGGCTGCGTGACACATCGTGTGAACAGCCGCCGTGCCACTCGACACACCAACCGCCCACTTGGCAGAAACCATGCGAGCAAACAGCCCTTCCAGTTGCTCAAGCCGGGCACCCTGGGAAATCATCACGTCGCGGAGCGACTCCGCGACGGCAGCAATGTCGTCTTCGGTCACGACCGGCCGGCTGTACGGAAGAAACGGATCGTTCATCCTACTTCAGACCGCGTTCGCGGGTGCTGGGCAACTACTGCGCGCACAACGTCTTCCATTGAGCGATTGATCGTAAAGCCCGTCCATCGCTCCAGCTTGTCGGTATTCGGCATCCGGAACTGAACGTCCTCGAATCGGGTGCCGTACGCCGCCTCGTAGTCGACAAAACGTACGCCAGAGTCACTTTTGGTAACACGGCAGACCAGTTCCGCAAGCTCCGCCATGCTCACTGGCGCGCAACCACCAATATTGAATACTTCGCCGGCCGTATCCGGCCGGGAGACCAGAAGCAGCATCGCGTTGATGGCGTCGTCCACGTAGGTAAAGCACCTGCGCTGGTCGCCGGTGCCGTAGATGGTAATGGGTTCGCCGGCAAGGGCCTGGTCAACGAACCGGGGCAACACCGGCCCGTGCCGTCCAACCTGACGCGGACCGACGATGTTGAACAGGCGAACGATGACCGACTCCAGGCCGACCTCGCTGTGCTTGGCCAGCGTGAGAAACTCTTCCACCGCTTTGATGCCCGCGTATGACCACCGATGAATTTCGGTGGCCCCGTAAACGCGATCAGCGTCTTCAGCAAGTGAAGTGACGTCTTGCTGTACGTCAAGCGCTTTTCCGTAGATCTCGGATGTTGACGTGAGCAGGAAGCGTGGACGATAGCGGGAAACGAGTTCGAGAACCGTGTCGATCGCACGCAGGTTATTCAGGATTGTCTGGCTCGACGACTGCGATGCGAGCTTGACGCCGACGTACGAGGCGAGGTGGAAGAAGACGTCACACTCGGCCACGACAGGCTCCATCACGTCAGGATCCGCAACATTGGCCTCAACAACCCGGAACCTCGGCGACTGCAACGCTGCCGAAAGGTTACTCATCGATCCGGTCGACATGTTGTCCACCGCTACAACCGATGCGCCTCGCGCAAGGAGCGCATCTACCAGATGCGATCCGATAAATCCGGCACCACCGGTTACGACACAACGTGTGCCCTGAGCCACTCCACTTTCCACGCAGATTCTGCTAACGCTTTCTGGTCGCTACTGTCGCTGATATATCGTCATCCCGACATCGCAGGATAACAAAGCCCGGTCACATTCGGTGCACCGCATCGGCGGCAGCAGGTTCGCACGGCAGTCGCTATTTTGAAACTCCACCAAAAGCACTTCGATGGTATACGCTGTAATAATGGCCGGTGGCGTCGGGAGCCGATTCTGGCCCGCGAGCCGCCGTGCCCACCCCAAACAGTTCCTGCGCGTATTCGGTGAGCAGACGCTCATCCAGCAGACGGTCAGTCGCCTCGACGGACTTGTCCCCCCTGACCGCTGCTACGTCGTTACCAATGAAGCGTACGTGGACCAGACGCGCGAGCAGCTGCCGCAGATCCCCCCGCAGAACGTGCTTGCCGAGCCGATGAGCCGCAATACGGCCCCGTGCATCAACTATGCGGCGGTGACACTGCAACGGCTTGATCCGGATGCCGTGATGGTTGTGCTCCCCGCCGACCACGTGATACGCGACGAGGAACAGTTCCGCGATGTGCTCGCGGTGGCGATCTCGGCGGCCGACGAACCGGGCGCGCTTGTCACAATCGGAATCAATCCGACACACCCCGCAACGGGCTACGGCTATATCCAGTTCGATGGCAGTCGCGATGAGCTGGGTGATCACGACAGGGCCTTCCCGGTGAAGACCTTCGCCGAGAAGCCCGACCTCGAAACCGCCGAACGCTTCCTTGACTCGGGTGATTTCCTCTGGAACAGCGGCATGTTCGTATGGCGCGCCGATACTGTCCTTGAGAACCTGCAACGGTTTGTCCCGCGCACATTTGATGCGTTCAAGCCCCTGGGCGAACTCCCTCCGGATGCCGACACCCGCGATGCGGTCCAGCGTGCGTTTGAAACCAGCCCGAGTATTTCTATCGACTACGCGATCATGGAGCGTGCTGAGTCGGTCTACGTGGTGCCGAGTTCATTCGGATGGAGCGACATAGGTGACTGGCGGGCCGTGTACGACCTGGCGGACAAGGACGAGATGGGCAACGCCCTGACGGGAGAGGTGGTCGTGCAGAACTCGAGCCGATGCCTGGTGCGGTCGGCAGAGGGCCGGATTGTCGTGCTCGTTGGAATCCACGACACGCTTGTCATTCAGACAGACGATGCGACGCTGATCTGCAAGCGAGAACACTCCCAGCAGGTCAAGACCGTCGTCGAATACCTTGGGGCCCACCACCTCGACGGTTATCTCTAGACCCTCCGGGGCAATTCTGGCGGGACGTGCGGATCGCACGGGCGAGGCTGTCTGCAATGGGCCGGCCCTATGCAGGCTTCACGTCGTCTTCTTGGGCTGAGCGAATCTTGCACCCGGTGGTGACGTAAGCGTCGCATTCTGACTGATCGGTCACTTTTCTACGGCTGGTCATCTTTCCGTAATAGCGATGCGCCGCCGACGTGCTCCCCTGGCGGTGTTGCCCGACCCTCAACGACCTGACTTAATTCGCCGGATATCTTCCGGATCCCGTTCGCCCCCCGTTCCCGACTTCCTGAGCCTCCTGACCACCTCCTGACCACCTGCTGACTACCTGCTGAATTCGCGTGGAAGCCACTCAACTGACTACTGACCCCGTCCTGTCCCGCCGTGAGCGCGAACGGCTTACCAGACGACGGGAGATGCTCGACGCCGCGCGTGTCGTGTTTGCCGAAAAGGGGTATGACGGCGCGACGATCGACGAAATCGCCCACCGCGCCCAGTATGGCAAGGGCACACTTTATAACTACTTCGAGGGCGGAAAGGAGTCGCTGCTTCGTGCCATCCTTGACAAGATGTACGATGACCTGCGCGCGATTACGTCGAGTTCGTTTGCTCCAGAGCGTCTTGCGGCTGAGCCGCTGCGCCCCTTGTTCTACGCATTCCTCGTGCGGGTTTTCAGCTACTACCACGAGCATCTGGACGTCTTCCTCATCCTCCTGAAAGAGGCGTATCGCCTGATTCTGGCGGATGAACAGCGCATGGCGTCTTATTTCGCCACGCAACGAGACGAACTTGTAGCGACACTCCGACCAGCGCTCGAACACGGGGTTTCGAGCGGCCAGCTGCGCGATCTGCCGATCGACGCGCTGGGACAGATCATCCTCGGAAACATCAAGGGCTGTCAGCTGCACGCGTGTCTCGCCTCGCGCAACACAACGGGGGGCTGCCGGCCCGATGTATCGCCAGAAGCCCAGGCCCAACTCCTGACAACGCTACTGTTCGACGGTATGCTGCGCACGGAAGCCGAAGGATCCGCAGAACTGACTGATCAGCCGCAAGCCAAGAATTGAAAACGCAGAATCCAACGTTTACTGATCGAATGATCAAAGACGAGCGCTCAGCGGCTCCCGGAACCGCCGTTGATTCCATCATCGGGTTGACAGCATCGATAGCGCTCGTCGCGCTCTTGCTGCCCGCCCCAGCCCGGGGCCAGTCATCCGCGCAAGCCCAATCCAGCGTACCGGCCCCCGTATCAATTACGCTTGACGAGGCGGTGCAGATTGCCCTTGCGCGATCGTACGCAGTGCGTGAGGCCGGCCTCGACGTGGAGTCGGGTGATGCACAGGTGCGCGAAGCACTCGGCCTGCTCGTCCCACAGGTGAGCCTTAATTCGACGTACACGCGAAACGTCAAATCCGCAAACCCATTTGCCGGGTCGGATGCCGGTGGGCTCTTCCAGACGCTCGGCTTCCTCGATTGGCTTGCCTATAACGAAGAGGCGCGAACCGACGACGACCCCGGTACAAGTCCGATTTCACTTGCTGACTTCTCGGAACGTCGCCAGGATGGGCTGGATGCCGCGGGCGTCGTCACCGGCGGATCGGACAACCCGTTTGCCGTGCCGAATCAGGCAAACGCGACCATTTCGGTTGAGCAGACCGTTTTTGACATGCGGGCGTTTCTCGGCGCATCGGGTGCCCGCAAGTATCTGCGCGCGTTGAATCGGGCCGCGCTTGATCGACAGGAGCAACTGATTGTGAGCGACGTGCGCCAGGCGTTCTACGGAGCACTGCTCGCGCAGGAAAGTGCAACTGTCGTTGGGCAAAGTGTTCGCCGTACACGACTCACGCGAGACGAGACTGCCCAGCGTGTCGCGCAGGGGATCCTGCCGAAGTATCAGCGACTGAGTGCCGATGTGGAACTGGCCAACCTGGAATCGAACCTCATCCGCTCGACAAGCCAGGCCCAGAACAGCGTTGATCAGCTTAAGCTCCTGATTGGCCTCCCTGTCGATCAGGAAATCGTGTTGCACGGCGCCCTGGAAGATGAAGTAGATGCTTCGATCATGACGGTGTCGGTTACCGACGCGGTCGCCGCGGCGTTGGAACACCGGTCTGACCTCGAACAGGCGCGGCTCGGCATCAAACTTCAAGACGTTCAGGTGCGTGCTACGCGAGCTGAGTACTTCCCGACGCTTAGCGCATTTGCCAACATCGGATACGTCGGCAGCGTCCCGGCGTCTCGCCAATCCGTCCTCTCAGACCCCGACGACCCATTCAGTTTTTCCATCCGTGAAAACGGCGTCTTCAGCGACTCGTATTGGGACCTGACGGCAAGTGTTGGTTTCCGCCTGAGCTGGACAATCTTCAACGGACTGCAGTCTCGCAATCGTGTCCAACAGCAGGTCATCGAAGCACAGCGCACGCAGCTTCGTTATGACCAGCTTGAGGAGTCGATCAAGCTCGAAGTGCAGAGTGCGCTTAGGCAGTTGCAGGCGACACAGCGCCAGATTGACGCGCAACGCCAGAATGTTTCCCGAGCTGAGCTCAACTACGAACACGCAAACGCCCGACTCCTCGAAGGCGTCGCGAGTCAGCTCGAGGAGCGGCAGGCATCCGAACTGTTGGACCAGAGTCGCCTGACGTACTTGCAGGCGGTTCACGACTACCTCGCTGCGCGCAACGCGTTAGAGGCGGCAATGGGAGCCACGCCGGGTGCCAGTGCAGAGATTACGTTCACCGCAAACGATGAAACCGCCGGCGAGCCCGGGGGAGACAACGACCTCCAATGACCCTTCGAACAGAAAATACCATGCGTTCGCTTCGATCGATCGGCCTCTTCATCATCGGTGCGGCCCTGTTCTCCGCTTGCGGATCTGGATCCGACGATGCCGACCCGGACCAGGGCGCGGCGACGACTGCGGCCGAAGACCACACGGCAGCAGGCCTGTCGCATGTCATCCGGGTGGAGTCGATCGTGCTCGCATCGCGAAGCTTCGACGACATCATCGAGGTTACCGGAACGGTCGAAGCCCTGGACGATGCGCGCCTTTCAGCGCGTACGTCGGGCACGATCATTCAACTCCAGCCTCTCGGCACGCGGGTTGGCGCCGGATACGCGATCGCGCAGATTGATCCTGCACTCGCCAACGCGGCGCTGGAACAGGCAACGGCACAGCGTGACGTTGCAAAGGCCCAACTCGACCTGAGCGAAGACCTGTTTCGCCGGCAGGAACCACTATACCGCGACTCTATCATCAGCGTGATCGAATTTGAGCAGGTAAAAGCCCAATTGGCACAGGCGAAAGCTCAGTTCACGCAGGCTGAAGCGCTCGTCAAGCAATCAGAAGAGCAGGTTGGCCTTACGCTGATCTCGGCCCCGTTCACGGGCACCGTGGAGGCGCATTACGTCGAGCGAGGCGAGCAGGTAGCACCGGGTACGCCGGTCGCGCGCGTCGTTAACACGGCTCGTGTTCGGGTCGTCGCAGGTGTGCCAGAACGATTTGCCGGTGACATCAAGCGGGGCTCCAGGGTTCGCCTGAAGTTCAGCGCGTACGGCGTCGCCGAACGCGAGGCGACCGTAACCTTCGCGAGCAACGCAATCGATGCGTCCAGCCGCACACTGCCGATCGAGATTGAGGTTGGCAACCCGGATGGAAGTCTGAAGCCAGAGATGATCGCCGACGTACTTGTCACCCGACGTACCGAACAGGAGGCAATCGTCATCCCGCTCAGTGCTGTGCTGCGCGACGAAGACGGATCAAGCGTCTACGTGATCGACCGCTCTGGATCGTCGGCGATCGCAGAGAGACGTCAGGTAACACTCGGCAGTTCATACGGCGGCAATGTCGTCGTCACGAACGGGCTCAGCGCCGGTGACGAACTGATTACGGTTGGCGCAAGCAGCGTTGCCCCCGGAGACGTCGTTGAGACGCTCCAGTCCCAAACGATGACAGAAGCCTTGTAGGCCCAATGAAGATTACAAACAAGGCCATTGACTACCGGACGAGCATCGTCGTACTGACGGTCATCTTGTCCATCGGCGGACTGATCAGCTACGGCACGATCCCCAAAGAATCGTTCCCGTCGATCGAGTTTCCGAACATCATTGTCACGACGGTCTACCCGGGCGCAAGCCCGGACGATATCGAGTCGCTCATCACGCAGCATGTCGAGCGCGAGATTCAGAGCGTCAACGGCATCAAGGAGATACGCTCGACGTCGACCGAGGGCGTCTCCTCTATCGTGGTTGAGTTCAACCCCGACGTCAGTATTGAGGACGCACTCCAAAAAGTGCGCGACAAGGTTGACCTTGCAAAACCCGACCTCCCTACTGACGCCGAGGAGCCGATAGTCAGCGAGATCGACCTGCAGGAGCTTCCGATCATGAACATCAACCTGGCCGCGGATTACCCGCTGACCAGGCTGAAAGAAGTTGCAGACGATCTGGCGGATGAAATCGAATCCATCCCGGCGATTCTGGACGTCACGACTGTCGGTGCCCTCGAACGCGAGGTTCAGGTCAATGTCGACCTGACCCGATTGCAGGGGTACAACCTGACGTTTGACGACATCGTCGCTGCCTTGCAGAGTGAAAACATCAACCTGCCCGGTGGGTCGGTAGATGTTGATCGCGTCAACTATCTGGTCCGTGTCAACGGCGAGTTTGAACGACCATCCGACATTGACAACATCGTTGTCGATACGCCTGACGGGCGCCCCGTCTACGTGCGCGACCTCGCGGACATCGACTTCGGGTTCAAAGATCGCGCGACATACTCTCGCCTGAAGGTACTCCAGCTTGAGGACGAATTCGGAAACCTCACGCCTCTTGAGGGCAGAGCAACCGAAACATTGCCGGTCATCAGCCTGGGCGTCAAGAAGCGATCGGGGGACAACATCCTCGATGCCGCGAAAGAGGTCGAGGCAACGCTGGCGGCGTTCCCACTGCCATCGGGCACGCGCTACGAGATCACCGGTGACCAGAGCGAAGCGGTTCAGGTGATGGTCAAAGACCTGGAGAACAACATCATCAGTGGTCTCCTGTTCGTCGTTGCCGTGCTGTTGTTCTTCCTCGGCGTGCGGAACTCGTTCCTCGTGGGCATCGCCATTCCGCTGTCGATGTTCATTGCCTTCATACTCCTGCAGACGCTCGGATACACGCTGAACTTCGTCATCCTGTTCAGTTTGATCATCGCACTCGGGATGCTTGTTGACAACGCCGTTGTCATCGTTGAAAACATCTACCGATTCCGCGAAAGCGGATACTCCCGATTCGAGGCCGCCAAGCAGGGTACGGCAGAAGTTGCGATGCCCGTGGTTGCATCAACAGCGACGACTGTTGCGGCGTTTGCGCCGATGTTGTTCTGGCCGGGCATCATGGGTGAGTTCATGAGCTACCTGCCGTTGACGCTCATCTTTACGCTCTCCTGCTCGCTATTCGTCGCGCTGATAATCAACCCGGTTATCACGGGCATCTTCATCCGACTCGAGACCGAGAAGGCACCCGAGCGTTCGGATGCACTGAAGTGGGTTGGTCGGATTTCCGTCGCTGTACTGGCTGTGATTGTCTTGATCGCCAACCCCATTTCGCTGGTTGTCCTTGCAATCCTCTTCGCCATTCTGTGGGCCGGACACCGCTGGGTGCTCAAGCCGATTGGAAACCACTTCATTCAGACCGGCCTTCCGCGATTTGTGGAAAGCTATCGAGAGTTTCTGCGATGGATGCTGCAGCGGGACTACTCGGTTAAGTGGGCGATGGCCAGAAACACGTTCGCTCTTGGCAGCTTCACGTTCGGTGCCGTCCTCCTGATCCTCGCCGGCGTCGTTGCGGGCGTGGTAAGCTCAACAGCCGCAGTTGTACTGCTTGCACCCGGCGGCCTCTTTATGGCTCTGGGAGTCCTGGGGATTGTCTTCCACACGCTGGAGGCGATCTTTGTCGGTCGCGGCCGGAGTGTGCGTGCGGGCCTTGTCTACACGTTGGTGATGATGGCCATCCTCGGACTCATGTTCGTCGGTCCAAAAGACGTGGATCTCGGTACAATCGAGAACCTGTTGATCATGCCGGCCGTGATCGTGATTGTCGGATTGCTCGGCGTCTTCTTTGCCCGGCGATCTGAGTACATACTCACCGACAACCGCGCCAAACTGGTCAACGGCGTACTCGGCGGACTCTTCGCGATCTTTGCGATGTTCGTGTACGCCAACCCGGGGACAGAACTCTTCCCGGATACCGATCCGAACATTGTGCAGATCACGTTCCGAAGTGCGCTTGGTACAAACGTCGATCAAAGCAACGCTGTTGCCCGAACAGCGGCACAGCGCGTCGACCAGCTGATGATTGACGAGCCTGTTGTTCGCGGTGCCGTCAAGAACATCCAGACAAACGTCGGTATTGGTGGCGACCTGATGTTCGGTGGCGGCGCAGCTGCGCCCGAAGTTTCGCAGCTGACGTTCAACATGATCAAGTACGCCAAGCGCGAAGAGTCGAGTAAAATCACGCTGCAACGAATCCGCGATGCAGTCACCGGAATTCCGGGCGTCGACGTTGAGTTCACAACTGACCAGGCGGGTCCGCCAACAGGCGCGCCGGTGAACATCGAGATCTCGGGTGAGAATTTTTCTGAGATCGTGCGTATTGCGCGTGACGTGCGCGGGCTGTTGGAAACCGCGCAGGAAACGCCGGCAGACGAAGGCGGCGTGCCGGGCCTTGTTGATATTACCGACAACCTGAAAGACGGCCGCCCTGAAATGCAGGTTCGCATCGACCGTGAAAAAGCGGCACGCGCGGGCCTCAGCACGGGTCAGATCGCATCAGCCGTTCGAGCAGCCGTCAACGGCATCGAAGCCGGCAAGTATCGCGAGGCGGAAGAAGAGTACGACATCACCGTCCGCCTTGCGGAAGCTGACCGGTCAGATCTGTCGAGTCTCCGCAACCTGACAGTTGTCTATGAAGGCCAGCAGATCCCGCTCGCCTCTGTGGCGGACTTTGAGTTGACGAGTGGACTCGGATCAGTCACCCGGCTTGATCTTGAGCGCGTCGTTACCGTTTCGTCGGAGGTTCTTCCCGGATTCAACGCGCAGCAGGTGCTTGCTCAGGTCCAGGAATACCTGTCCCAGTACGAACAGAACCTGCCCGCCGGATACGCTATGTCGTACACGGGAGAAAGTGAGGACCAGGAGCAGGCCTTCAGCTTCCTGACGAATGCGTTGCTCATTGCCGTTGCCCTGATCTTCATGATCATGGTCGCGCAGTTCAATCGAGTCACGACCCCGTTCATCATCATGGTTGCCGTTGGCCTCAGCCTTATCGGCGTCCTGCTTGGCCTGATTCTGACGCGTACACCGTTCGGGTTGATGACGTTCATCGGCGTAATCAGCCTCGCCGGGATTGTTGTGAATAACAACATCGTGCTGATCGATTACATAATGCAGCTGCGTGACCGCGGGCTGGACAAGACCGAGGCAATCATAGAGGGTGGCGCCACACGACTACGCCCCGTTTTGCTCACGGCGCTGACCACAATCATCGGACTGATCCCGCTGACGCTGGGCATCGGCATCGACTTCGTCGGATTCATCGCTGAGTTCCGTCCAAACTTCCAGTTTGGATCGGAGAACACCCAGTTCTGGGGTCCGATGGGCACCTCGATCATTGCAGGGCTTACGTTCGCAACGTTCCTCACACTTATCATCGTACCGGTCCTCTACTCGGTCTTCGACTCGCTCACCTTGCGCTTCGGACAACTGTTCGGCAGTCGTGGTGGTGAGGTCGGGGATCAAGATGCAACCTCGGTTGTACTCGGAGGCAATGGTTCGGGCGGTGCGTCAACAGCCGACGTTGAAAGCATCCCGCCCCGACCGGTTGTAAGCTAGCCACCGCATCTGCCACACGTCACCGAGTGAAGGAAGCCAGCGAGTTTCCCGACGCCCACCTCCGCGTCTTTGACCGTCGCACCGTGACGTCATCTGACGACGTGCGGTCTGTCTACTTCATCGGGATTTGCGGGACCGGAATGGGCTCACTGGCCGGGCTCTTCAGACAAGCCGGGTTTGAGGTGTCGGGCTCTGATGCGAACGCGTATCCGCCAATGAGCGACACGCTTCGCGAGATCGGAATCACGATCCACGAAGGCTACGATGCCGCCCATCTCGACAAAAAGCCCGACCTGATTGTCGTCGGAAACGCGTGTACCCCCACGCATCCCGAGGCGGCGCGTGCACGCGACGAGTCGCTGCCGCAGCTCTCCTTCCCCGAGGCTTTCGCGGAATTCTTTATCGGTGATCGCCGGTCGTTTGTGGTTGCCGGGACCCATGGAAAAACGACCACATCAGCGCTGCTTGCCCATACAACGACGTTCGCGGGACTCGACCCGACCTACCTCGTAGGGGGCGTGGTCCTGAATGGCGGCTCGAGTTGTCGTTATGGCTCAGGTGACATTACGATCGTCGAGGGCGATGAGTACGACACCGCCTATTTCGACAAGCGGCCGAAGTTCATGTCGTACCGTCCGACCGCCGCGATTGTAACGTCGCTTGAGTTCGACCATGCAGATATCTACGAGGACTGGGACGACTATCGCGCTGCGTTCGAGCGCTTTGTCGCGCTTGTCCCGGAATCCGGATACCTCGTGCTGAACAACGATGTGCCTGCGGTACTTGATCTTGCCCGCTTCGCGTCGGCGAAGATCATCCGCTACGGCCTGCTGACCGACTCGGACAAGGCGCCTCACATTGACGATCGTACGACGCGCCGCGATGCGGCCACCGGCTCGCCCACACCCGACGTCACCGCAACGAATGTTGTCGTCAGCGAGTCGGGAATCAGCTTCGACCTGGTGCTGCCCGGTCTGCGTCCATTTCCGACACTACTCCCTGTTACCGGCCGGCACAACCTCTCAAATGCACTCGCCGTCGCAGCGCTTGCATGGTCCCAGGGCGTTGCCCCGGAGCAGATCGTCGCGGCGTTCGAAGCGTTCAAGGGAATCAAGCGACGACAGGAAGTCATCGGTACCGTCGATGACGTAATCGTAATCGACGACTTCGCACATCACCCGACAGCGGCCGCAGTAACAATTGCGGGCGTACGCGAACGATGGAAGGAGCGACGGCTCGTTGCCGTTTTTGAACCCCGGTCCAACTCGAGTCGTCGCAAGGTATTTGAGCAGCCGTATGTCGATGCGTTCGCGCAGGCAGACGTAGCGCTTTTTGCCCGGCCTCCGTTCAGGCACAACGACCGACACGACGACTTCATGGACGTCGAGCACATCTGTCACGGATTACAGGAGCGCGGCATCGATGCACTTGCCGCCGACGATCAAGCGGTGCTGCGTGAACGACTGCGAACAACCATGCAGCCTGGCGACCTTGTGCTGATCATGAGCAACGGAGGCTTTGGTGGCCTGCACAAGTGGGTGCTGGAAGAGCTGTCTTCCCGACAACACCGCCGCTACCATCGCGAGAGCGACAACGGCGACACGCTCCACTGACACGCTCGACTGACATGCTGCACTGACTTGCTGGACTGACTTGCTGGACTGACATGCTGCGCTTTCTTGCCCGACTGACATGCTGCACTGACTTGCTGGACTGACATGATTGAACGTGCCACGGCGCTCTGTAAGCAGTCGGTGCTGATCGATACGCACATTGATCTGCCGCATAGACTAACCAACGGAGTCTACGAGGACGTATCCGCTCGTACCGATACCGGCGACTTCGACTACGTGCGGGCGCGGTCGGGCGGACTCGACGCGGCATTCATGGCTGCGTACGTGCCGCCGGAGTTGCAGGACACGGGCACATCGTTCGCCTACGCAGAGCGACTCATAGGAACGATCGACGATCTGATCGCCGCGCACCCGGATTGTTTTGCCCACGCCCGTTCACCGTCAGATGTCCAGCGCAACCGTGCTGCCGGGCTGATTTCGCTTCCGCTCGCGATTGAGAACGGCGCTGCGCTTGAAGGAGCAATTGACAACCTGGCGCACTTTGCGAATCGTGGCGTGCAGTACATCACGCTGACACACGGTCGAAGCAACGCGCTGTGTGACTCGTCGTACGACGAACACCGACCATGGCGGGGGTTGAGCGCTTTTGGGCGCGACGTTGTGAAGGCAATGAATGCGCTTCGGATGATGATTGACGTGTCGCACGCCAGCGACGATGCCTTCTACCAGATCCTGGAAGCATCCGACCAACCGGTTATCGCAACGCACTCAGCGATGCGCCATTTTACGCCGGGCTGGGAACGCAATGTGAGCGATGACATGGCTCGGGCGCTGGCCGGGAACGACGGGATGCTCATGATCGCATTTGGTTCTTCGTTCCTGTCCAACGAAATGCGTGCTCAAAGCGGAGAGGCTCGTCGAAACCGGGAACGTGCCGTCGTTGCTCGTGGGCTCGACCCAGACTCAGAGGACGCGAAGCGACTCGAATCAGCGATGCGTGATGAGAACCCGCTTGGGAGTGTGGAGGATGTCGCCGACCACGTGATGCGTGCGATTTCGCTCATGGGCGTTGAGCGCGTTGGTATCGGGTCTGACTTTGACGGGGTGTACACACTTCCGTCGGGACTCCAGGATGTAGCGGGGTATCCGAATCTGGTTGCGGCTTTGCTTGGCCGCGGCCTCTCAGACACCGACATCGAGCGGGTGCTGGGTGGTAACATGCTCGCATTCTGGCGTCGCATTCAGGATCAGGGCCAGGGCCAGGGATCGAAGGCAGGCGACTAGACCCGCTGGGCTTCGCCGCCGCCGCCATCAAGCGCGCTTAGTTCCCGAAAAATGGCCCGAAGCGAAGCGCGCTCGAGAACCTCCCGATCACCCGTCTCCTTCCTCCACCGAACAAGGCGGATTTCCCCGTCCACTATCTCTATCCCCGTGATATTGCCGCTCTCATACTTGCAGCACCCCGTATTGAAGTAGCACGGAATCGCTTTTTCTGTATCGTTGCACGGTGGCGACTTTCTGCGGCGCTCATCGATCGCCGCGACCAGCTCCGCGCGATCAGCCATCTCTAGATCACCGGGTCCGCCGGTGGCCGCCGTTCCGGCGTCAACACGGCGGAGCGCCTCCTCCAATATCTGCAGGTGCGTCTTCGAGCTCCATACCGGGCGGTGGGTATGACCGGCCATAAGGATCAGCGATTCCTGAACCGCTGCCCACTCGTACATGATGCGATCGTGTCGACCACGCAGGCAGGCATCCTTGGATGGCGTTGTTTGTCCGATACCCGTTGCGCGCTGGACATAGCGCCACAGTCGTACGGCCCACCGCGACAGCAGCCGCATTCGATCAGAACCTAACGTTCCCTGGTGGCCGTGTACACACAACAGGGTTCCGACTGATACGTCACGCTCGAAAAACTGAAACCGTATGCCCTCGTAGACAGCAAGGTGTGGAACAAACGCGCCCAGATCGCGGGCGACGATACGCGGGTTCATCCACGCGTCATCGTGGTTTCCCCAGACGCGGAAATATCGGCTTGCCGGGAAGCGCCCCTCGAGGTGCAGGCTCTCTTCGTGTGCACGCCTGACGCGGGCGAACGACTGCTCCCACAACTCCTCCACGTCCCCCAGCAACACCAGGCTGAAGTGTTCCGCGTGATAGTGCCTGAGTGCGGCGTGATACGCCTCTCTGCAATTCCGAAACTCGTCCGCTCCGTCGCCTGCGCCCTTGTGCTGGTCTGAGAGGAATACGAAGCGATGCGACCGCTCCAGATCAATTGAAATCGGGTGCGTGAAGTGCCCTCGTAAGGCACGATCGAGTTCTGCGTGGACGTCCCGCATCGCGCGTGCGTATCACGGTCGCGGAGTCCATCGGGCAGAAGCGTCACGAATCCAGGCGGTCACCGCGTCTTCTGCAATGCGCTCCTGCTCCATGGAGTCGCGGTCACGAACCGTAACCGTTCCGTCTTCGAGTGTCTGGCCGTCTATAGTCACGCAGTACGGTGTGCCAACTTCGTCCATTCTACGATATCGACGGCCCACCGCGCCTTTCTCATCGTAAAATGTGTTGAAGTGCTGCTGCAACTCGTCATGTATCTGTCGCGCACGCTCCGGCATTCCGTCTTTCTTGACGAGAGGAAGAACGGCCACCCTGATAGGCGCGACCTCCGGATGGAACCGAAGCAGGCTGCGCGAATCGCCGTTGACTTCATCGGTATCAAACGCGTCAGCAATGAGCATCAACACGGTTCGGTCCAGCCCAACCGACGTTTCGACGACAAACGGGATGTACTTCTCCTGTGTCTGCGGATCGAAGTACTCCAGCTTCTTTCCGGAGAACTCCGCGTGGCGACCAAGGTCATAATCCGTGCGGGAGTGGATGCCCTCAACTTCCTGCCACCCGATCGGATATTCGTACGTGATATCAACAGCGGCATCAGCGTAGTGTGCCAGCTTTTCGTGTTCATGCCACCGGAGGCGCGAAGCCCGTACGCCGTTTGAGACGTGCCACGCCATGCGCTTTTCCCGCCACTCTTCGAATGCTTCCGCCTGCGTACCCGGTTTGACGAAGTACTGCATTTCCATCTGCTCGAACTCGCGCATCCGGAATACAAACTGGCGCGCTACAATCTCATTCCGGAAAGCCTTACCAATCTGCGCTATGCCGAATGGAACCTGAAGGCGACTTGTCTCCCGTACATTGTGGAAGTTCACAAAGATGCCCTGCGCCGTTTCGGGACGCAGGTAAATCTTATTGTCGGAATCAGACACCGGACCGATGTGCGTCGAAAACATCAAGTTGAACTGACGCACCTCTGTCCAATCAAAGGCACCCGAGTCGGGTGACTTGATCTCCTCCCGAAGGATCAACGCATGCAGCGCCGCCGGCATGTCCTCAGCCTGGAGCGCAGCCACAAGGTCGCCATAGACACGGTCTGCCTCGTCATCCTTGCCTTTTTTGCGCAGCTTCGCAATGTGTCCTTCGACAAGCTGGTCAGCGCGATAGCGCATCTTGGACTGCTTGTCGTCAATCAGCGGATCATTAAATGCATCGACGTGACCAGACGCTTTCCACACGGTCGGGTGCATCAGAATCGCAGCGTCAACACCAACGATGTTCTCGTGGCGCTGGACCATGGCCTTCCACCAGCGATCCTTGACGATACGCTTCAACTCAACGCCCAGCGGACCGTAATCGTACGTCGCGGCGAGTCCGCCATAAATCTCGGATGACGGAAAGATGAAGCCGCGTCGCTTACAGAGCGATACGATGTTGTCGAGGGTAGTCTCACTCATTGCATCGTGTGTTGGTGGCGTCTCGGGTTGCCGCTGTCTGGTTTGCACCGAGCCAATCAAACTAGTCTGACCCCAAAAAGGATGCAAACCAACAGTGCCCGGTCGTGACGATCCCGCGAGATTTCCACACGAACCTTTCTACAGGAATCCGCGCTCAGCCAACGACGTGTAGCTGCCTCCTGCGATAATGATGTGATCGTGAACGGGCACGCCCATGAGTTCACCCGCCGCGGCAAGCTGACGCGTAATCCGGATGTCCTCGCGACTGGGATCGGGATTTCCGGACGGATGGTTGTGCAGACAGATAATTGATGCGGCGTTCTCCAGCACCGCTTGACGAAAGACAGCACGTGGTTCGACGATGCTTACAGCCAGTCCACCTTCACTGATCGTCTGATCTCCTGTAACGTAGTTCGCGGTGTTCAACATGACCACCTTGAATACTTCGCGGGTGAGATCACGCATCGCCGGAGCATAGGCAGCAACGACATCCTGGGGACTACAAACCTGCAGCCGCCCATCCTGGACGCTCGCCTCGATGCGGCGCCCGATCTCAACGACGGCCGAGAGTTGCGCCGCCTTCGCGGGGCCAACGCCGGGGACGTCGAGGTACTGCCGCGCGTCGCGCGTCGCCAACCTGCGGAGGGTGCCGTAGCGCGCAAGCAACGAACGGCCGATCTCGACGGCACTGATTGTTCCTCGGCCTGTGCGGGAGCCCGTCCCAAATACCACGGCGAGCAGTTCGGCGTCTGCCAGGCCCGCCGGCCCGCGCTTCATCAATCGGGAGCGCGGTCGGTCCTCGACGCGCCACGAGTTTATCGGCGAGGCAATGCTTCTCGACGGGGCGACCGCTTGACTCGGAGCGACGGTAGGGGCGGTAGGGGTGCGATCGATCAACTGAGGTACTCCGGTTTCCAACACGCGGAAAAGACACGGTGCACCCCCGCGACATAACGTGGCGCGAAAGGCTCACGCTATGACGAGGCCATCAATTCGTCAAGAAGCTCTTCGTTACTCGATGTCTGCTGGAGATGACGGAGCAGTGCCTGCATCGCCTCCATTGGCGAACGCGAGTTGAGCGCCCTGAATAGCCGGTGGTACTCGTTAATGCGATCACCAATCAGGCGCTCTTCATTTCGCGTCCCACTCTTGCGCAAGTTGATTGCGGGGAACACGCGCTTGTTTGCAAGCTCGCGGTCGAGAACAATTTCAGCGTTACCCGTGCCTTTGAACTCCTCGAATATCACTTCGTCCATGCGGCTTCCCGTTTCGATCAGCGCTGTTGCGATGATCGTCAGGGATCCGCCGCCCTCAACGTTTCTGGCCGCGCCGAATATCCGACGTGGAATCTTCATGGCGCCGGCGTCGATACCGCCCGACATCGTACGGCCTGAGCCACCACTGTAGAGGTTGAATGTACGCCCAAGCCGCGTCAACGAATCCAGCAGCAGCACCACGTCTTTACCCAACTCGACGAGTCGCTTCGCATACTCAAGTGCAAGCGTGGATACGCGAACGTGGTTATCATCCTCGCGGTCGTTCGAAGAAGCAAAAACCGTGGCCTGCGTCGAGCGACGAAAATCGGTGACCTCCTCCGGACGCTCATCAACCAGAAGCGCAACGAGCTCGATTTCAGCGTGGTTCTTTGTGACGGCTTCGGCGATGTTCTTCAGCAGGATGGTCTTTCCCGTTCGAGGCGGCGCAACAATGAGCGCGCGCTGCCCTTTGCCAATGGGGGCAACAAGATCAACGACACGCATCGAAAAGTCGCGTGGGCCTGTCACAAGCTGCAACTTCTCGTCGGGATAAATGACATTGCCGCTGTCAAAATTGCGCACCTTCGGCCACTCGTTCGGATCGATGCCCATCACGCTCTTGAGCTTATGCACCTGCATATCGCCCTTGCGGCCGGGACGCAGCGTACAGTCGATCGTAACGCCGTCACGGAGTTTGTACTTCCGGATAAGTGGTGGCGAAGCAAAGGGATCCCCGTCGCCTTTGGGCACGTCAGGGCGAAACTCCCTGACAAAACCGAATTTCTTGTCGCCGATGAGCTCCAGTATTCCGGAGTAGGTGGATTCAGCCATGGTGGTTTGGATCGCGGATGGCCTTCGGGCTTAACCCAATGCCGCCGAATGCGATACCCATCTTGCCGTTCTATCGGCCTGGGTAATCCGGCACCGCGGATTCGTTCTCGTTCAGGGGGTAGCGCATCTGCCCGACGCGCCCCGACCGCCCGGTCGGTGGAAACAGGCGGCGCTTCTTGTCGCACACGGGATTCGCAATCCCGACGCCGCGTCATTGTTATCTTCAGCCTGCTACACAGCCTGAAGACCAACGGTTGATGGAAAAAGATAGACCGTTTTGCCGAAGCCTCCAACACAAGCGCTAACCGAAGCGGACCTGTATCGGGAGGTCTCAAAACCGGCCGAAGCGGGAGCACATCCGGAACGTCCTGCCGTCCTCCTTCTTCACGGATGGGGCAGCAGCGCCGCACTGATGCGTCCGATCGCCGAGTGGCTCAAGACCGACTATCGTGTGTTCAACCTCGATCTTCCCGGTCACGGTCACTCTCCATTACCCCCTGCCCCTTTGGACGTTCCCGATCACGCCGCGCTCGTTGCGTCGTTTATCCGGGCCAACATCGGACAGCGACCGGTAACAATTGTCGGACACTCAAACGGTGGTCGCATCGGCCTGTTTATGGCCTCAAACCCGACATACCGCGACCTCATTGCACAGCTAATTCTGATCAGCCCGTCGGGCATCACTCCTGATCGCCCACCAACCTACTACCTGAAGCGGTCGATAGCCCGCCTGGCGCGCTGGCCGGGGCGACTAATGCCCAACCGACTCGCCCAGCTTTACCATGACTGGCTCTCACACAGCTTGTTGTGGCGCGCGCTGGGATCGTCTGATTACAATGCAGCGTCAGGCGTCATGAAAGAAACGTTTGTCAGAACCGTTGGCTTTCACGTGGACGATGTGATCAGCCAGATCACGTGTCCGGTCCTGTTGATCTGGGGCGACCAGGACACGGCCGTTCGCCGTAGCCAGATTGAAACGCTGGAACGCGGAATTCCCGACTGCGGCGTGCTTGTCTTGCCGGGTGCGGGACACTACGGGCACCTCGACGCCCCGGCAGCCGTTGAAGCCGCGTGTCGATCAATGCTTGGAACGTACAACCCGCATCCGCTGGGCACATCATGACTGTGATTGCCATCGTCGGTTTACTGGTGGCGGCCGGATTTGCCGTATGGCGGTTGGGACGACGTACCGGTTTCTTCCTCCACCTGCTGCAGCTCGAGGGTTACAAACGGCACGAGTACACGGGCTGGCTGCGCCAGAATGGTCGCGGCCTGATCATCCGCGTATCCCACCTGCTCGGTGCCGCGATCCTGGTTGTTGCCGTTGTGCTGATCCGAAACGGATTGCCCGGGACCGCAGTCACGATCATGCTTGTCCTGTGGCCCATCGCGTTTGCCTCATCGAGGCGGTACCGACGGAACGTGACGAAGAAGCCGCTTGTCATGACGGCGCGGATGCGTCGGCTCGTGGGCGTCTCAGCACTACTTGCCACTGTCGTTGCGCTCGCGCCTGCCGTGTGGATCGCGCTTCGATCGGGGCCGAACGTGTCATCGGGTTCAACATTGCTCGTCATGCTGTTGATCGGTTTTGCACTTGCTGACCTGCTAGCACCGTTTGTTGTCTGGATTGCCGGATTGCTGCTCAGTCCCATCGAGCAACGCATCCATGACGGCTTCAAGAAACAGGCACGCTCCACAATCGCCGCACGACCCGACCTGTTGATTGTTGCGATTACGGGCAGCTACGGCAAGACCAGTACAAAAGGTGCGGTTGCATCTGTCCTCGGGCACCGGCTCTCTGTTCTTGCAACGCCGGGTTCGTACAACACGCCCATGGGACTTTGTCGCGTCATCAACACCATGCTGACGCGTCAGCATCAGGCACTGGTGCTTGAGATGGGGATGCGTTATCCCGGTGACATTCAGGAGCTGTGCGACCTTGTCACACCCCACATCGGCATCGTAACGAATGTTGGTGTGGCGCACCTTGAGACGATGGGCTCACAGGAAGCAATCGCGCGCGAAAAGGGCACCCTGGTCGAAAACCTGCCGGCGGATGGTGTCGCAATCCTGAACGCCGATGACCCCGCGGTCCTCGCAATGCGCGAACGGACCCCGGCACGCGTCGTCACGGTCGGCACAAGTCAGGAGGCAGACATTCGGGCAGAGCACATTGCGTTTGGCGCAGACGGCACGTCATTCGAAGTCATTGATGACACCGGTGACCGTGCCACATTTTCAACCGACGTACTTGGCCTGCACAACGTGATGAATGTCCTGTTCGCAATCGCCGTTGGCCGCACGCAGGGCTTGCGACTTCGGGCGATGGCCCACGCGGTGAAGGGTATGCCGGCAGTCGAACACCGGTTGAAGCTGCGGCAAGAGGGAGACATCTTCATCCTGGATGACGCCTTCAATGCAAATCCTGTTGGTGCACGCAATGCCGTTGATGTACTGAGTCGGTTCGAAACAGGCCAGCGGATTATCGTCACGCCGGGCATGGTTGAACTCGGAGACACCCAGGACGACGAAAACAGGTCGTTCGGATCCTACATGGCGAGCCGCATCGACATTGCGTTGCTTGTCGGGCACCGCCAGACCAGGCCAATCCGTGATGGCCTGTTGTCAGCCGGCTTCCCCGAACAAGCCATTCACACGTTCGCGTCGCTGGCAGAAGCGCAGGATTTTCTTCGCACGATTCGTCGGGCGGGCGACATCGTCCTGTACGAAAACGATCTGCCCGATCACTACGAAGAGGCGGCGTGATGCAACCGCGACGAGAGCCCGAGTTCGGATTTGTCCCCAAGCCACCGCCTTCGGCCGAGTCGACGCGTCCTACCTGGTATTTTGAGAAGCAACTGTGGGACGCCGGATTTTCGGCCGTCGCCGGCGCTGACGAAGCGGGACGCGGCTGCCTGGCCGGGCCGGTTGTCGCCGCAGCCGTCATCCTTGATCCGGGCCGGCAGATACGGGGCCTGCAGGACAGCAAACAGATCGATGAGGATGCGCGCGATCGCCTTGCACAACGAATCGCTTCGCGTTCCATCGCACACGCCATCGGCGTGTGCTCGCCGGCAGAGATTGACCGCCTGAACATTCTCTGGGCTTCGATGGAGGCGATGCGGCGTGCCGTAGAGGCGCTCGGCACCGCCGCCGACTATCTGCTTATAGACGGAAACCAGCGCATCCCGGGCGCACCGTGCCCGAGCAAGGCGATAATCAAGGGTGATTGCCGGTCACGCAGCATCGCCGCCGCCTCCATTCTCGCGAAGACCCACCGCGACAGTCTGATGCGCCGCCTGCACGCGGATTATCCGCACTACGGGTGGGAAACCAACGTTGGCTATCCGACACAAGAACACTTCGATGCCCTCGAAGAACACGGACCAACCCCGATGCATCGCCGCACGTTTCGTCTCAGACGCCGATCCGATAACGCAGACAGCAACGCGACGCTCGGCCTGGCGCTTTTTACCGAAGGCGAGTAGGCGCCTCGGCTTCGTACTGTCTCAGCGCCGCAACAAGCACGTCCACGGTGCGACCGACAGAACGATTTCCTGACTCGACCACGATATTTGCGCGACGGTATTGCTCGATGCGTTTGGCGAGCATGGTGCGGACTTTTTCCTCAACATCGACCAGGTCGAGCTTCTCCCCGTCTGGACCAAGCATCAGTGGACGCACCGACCGACCGTAGTATATCCGTCGCGCGAGTACGTGCGTTGGCGTGTCAAGGTAGACTACGACCGATCCATCGGGCAGGCTCGCCCAGGCCTCGTCGGTTGTGAGTGCGCCACCGCCGAGTGAGACAACGACGTTACGGAGGCTCCCTGTTTTGCTCAGCGCGTCGAGCTCCAGTCTGCGAAAATAAGATTCCCCTTCTGCGGAGAATATGTCGGGGATTGACCGTCCGTCTCTTCGCTCGACTTCCCGATCAAGATCGACGAACGAATACCCGAGGGTATTGGCCACGATGTACCCAACCGTCGATTTCCCCGCGGCCATGAAACCTGTCAAGTAGATCCGCTTTGGAAAAGCCATGTGCAGTTGCGCGGGGGCTGACTTGCCAAGATATCGAATACAGGTTGAATACGATGGATCGGCATACCACGGCTGGCAGCGCCAGGCGGGTGTGTCCACCGTCCAGGAGCACCTCGAGCACGCGGCTACGACCGCATGCAGGACGCCTGTCACGGTCGTTGGTTCTGGGCGAACAGATACGGGCGTCCATGCCATCGGGCAGGTGGCGCACTTCGACCTGCCGGATGACCTTGCCCTCACGTCAGCGATGCACCGACTGGAGCACTCGATCAACGGAATCCTGCCGGATGATATCGCCGTACGTGACCTCAGGAGCGCCCCAGACAACTTTCACGCACGCTACGACGCTAGGCGTCGCTGTTATCGCTACTACGTATCGACCCAATGGCGTGCGCTTGATCGAGGCAGGCGGGTCCAGGTTGGTGCATCCGTTGACTTCGAGCGAATGAACAGGGCTGCCAACGATCTGCAGGGCGAGCACAACTTCTCGTCTTTCTGTCGAACCCAGTCAGAGACCGAAAACCGCGTCTGCCGCGTATACCGGGCCCACTGGGTTGCCGAAGAGCGGCCCGGAGACTGGTACTTTGTGATCGAAGCGGACCGATTTCTGCATGGTATGGTGCGCGCAATCGTCGGAACATTGGTACAGATCGGACTTCGTAAGAGAGACGAAGACTCGCTGCCGGAGATTCTGCAGGCCCGCGATCGTCGCGTTGCTGGTCCGGCTGCAAAAGCAAAGGGGCTCGTTCTGTACGAAGTCCACTACGACGATAGTACAACCGGTGAACCAACGAACTAACAACACGGACTTGAGCAGGCACGCCGCAGCTCTGATACTGACCGCCTGCACCATGCTCGGTCTGGGATGCGAGCGTCCGCTCGTCGAGATTTCGACACCCGAAATCACCGTACTTGCGCCGGATCTCTCCAACGCTTTTGCCGGTTCTGATTTCCAGCTTGTCGTAAGCGCATCTTCCTTCCGCAGCGTCACACGCGTCACGCTGAACGGCTTCGACATGACGCGCAATCCGTCGACGGGTAACTGGGAAGTCAGTGCCCAGCTGGGTTCAGGGTTGAACGCGCTGATCGTTGAGGCTTCAGACACGGATAACGTCACAACGACTGACACGCTGTATGCCCTGCGACTCGGCATTGGGCGAGCCGTAAACCCGCCGCGACTTCCGACCGGTCGAGGTGGTCATTCCGTGACCGCGCTCTTGAACGGAGTGCTCCTCATTGCGGGCGGTGCGCCGTCATCGACATCCAATGCCACAACAGAGATTCTCGAACTCTCTGACGACACCGGGTTTTCTATCAGCGCTGCCCGCCTTAACGAACCACGTGTCGGCCATACCGCGAGCCTGCTGCCCGACGGACGCGTGTTGTTCCTTGGTGGCGCGCGCAACGCGACGGTATCCGAGATCCAATCGCTGGTAGAAGAGGTCGAAATACTCGACCCGCAGACGCGTACCGTGACGGAGATTCCGTTCGCCGGTGGCCCGATCCGGCGTGCGTTTCACACGGCTTCGGTACGCCTGGTCGATGGGTTTACCCTGATCGACCTGTATGGAGGCCTTGGTGATGTCGCGTACACACCCCAGCCGCGGCTTGGCATTCGGTCAGACATCCGAACATTTCAACTGCGTAACGATTCGCTGATCGCGCTGAGTCCGTCGGTCGGCGGACGACTGATCGGGCCGACCTGGGGTCACTCTCAGACGTCGTTGTTCGGCGCGGAGCCGGCACCGACGTCATACCTTATCGGTGCCGGTCTGCTTGAGGCGACATTCGACGAACGCATCGTCGCCGTTGTTGACTTTGCCGATCCCCGGGGACTTGTCGCGGATGAGGTGGCGTTGCCTACGATCCCGCGATTGCAACACGCTGACGTACGAGTTGCATCCGGATTTATCGCCTACTTTGGCGGACGCACGGATGCAGCGGGGACGCTGACGCGTACCGTGGAGATATTTGCGCGGGACGCGCGCCGGTTCTTTACCGTCCCCGTCGCTAACTTGCAGCCAATCAGCCGCTACGCGCACCGTGCCTCGCTATTCTTCGGCAACCGAATCCTCGTCATTGGAGGATTCGACGACGCGGGCAACGGTGTCTCTGCGTCTGAGATCTTTGTGATTGAACTGTAGAACGGAACGAAGGTACTGCCCATGCAATCGCAGCGAGTCCTTCGGGTACTTGTGATAGGAATTGTCGGCCTTGTGGCGATGACGCTGCTCGGCTCGGCCCTCGACATCGGGCGAGCCGTCGTGTCATTCGGGATGAAGGCGCTGCTCGTCTTGCTCCTTGTCGCCATTGCCGTGCGCTTTCTTGCCGTTCTTGACGAGAAACGAAGACCGTTCTGACCGCAGACACCCGCAGGATCACGTGACAACGCACGCGGCGCCTGTCGGCGTCACATCGGAAACCGGCCGCCTCGAGCAGGTTGTCGTTCATACGCCGGGCCTCGAGATGGATCTCGTCTCGCCCGCCAACCGCGAAGATCTTCTGTTCGAGGACATTCTGTTCCTCGATGTAGCGCGTGATGAACACGAGCAGATGTGCAACGTGTTCGCCACGATTATTGGTTCAGATGACGGCGTCGTTCAGCTGAGTGACCTGCTGCTCGAAGCGTTCGGCCAGGATGACGCCCGTCGCGCCTTTGTTGATCGCATCTGCCGCGACAACATTGAGCTGAACCTGACGGCCGTTCGTCGTGAGCTTGATACGCTGGAGCCAGCCGACCTCCACCGGTTCGCCATGACGGGCGTTTCGCCGCTTCCGGTAATCGCGCATCCGCTACCGAATCTGCTGTT
>JAUIJQ010000327.1 GCA_030431165.1 Rhodothermia bacterium
CAGCTACTATTCCTCGTTGTCGCGCTCTTTGTGGTTGCCGGCGCGTGCCAGACGAGCTCCGATCCACCGAGCGTTGACGGTGGCCATTTGCCAATCCGCCTTTCGGATGCAACCCAGGCGTCCGGGCTCACCTCGTTCGAAAACGTGACCGGTGCCCGTGGCCAGTTCTGGTTTCCGGAAACGATGGGTGGCGGCGTCGCGCTCGCGGACTTCGATAACGACGGTGATCTTGACCTGGCCGCCGCCACGGGGGGACGCTGGGATGGCGTTGCACATCACGCGCTGCGCGTGTACCGCAACGCCGGAGACGCGCACTTCGAAGAAGTGACGAGCGCGTCCGGCATCGACGAGACGGATGACTACTCCATGGGCTTCGCCGTTGGCGACGTCAATGGTGACGGATGGGAAGATCTGTTTGTCACCAACGTCGCTGGGAATCGACTCTACCTCAATCGCGAGGGAACACTTGAAGATGCAACATCCGGCTCGGGGCTGGACGATGTAAGCGTGTGGAGTACATCCGCCGCCTTCTTTGATGGAGACAACGATGGTGACCTCGACCTGCTCGTTGGGAACTACGTTACGTGGTCGCCCGACAATGACTTGTGGTGCTCAAACGACGGCACCGACAAGACGTACTGCACCCCGGCTCTCTACGAGGGCGTTGGTCCTTCGTACTACGTGAACCGCGGCGATGGGCGTTTCGAAAACCACTCCGTTGCCTCGGGCTTTGCGGCCTCCGACGGGAAGACCCTTGGTGTCGTCACCCTGGACTTCAATCGGGACGGGTGGACCGACGTCGCACTGGCGAATGACACCCGCGCTGACGAGTTGTTCATCAATAAAGGCGACGGGACGTTTGAAGACATCGGACTCTCGGCCGGCTTCGCGTACGATGAACGCGGCAAGGCGCGCGCCGGGATGGGGGTTGACGCGGCGGCATTCGAATCAGCTTCGCGAGGTTCAGGTGGATCGGCTGCCATGCCGCCTTTCCAGTGGTCGCTCGCCGTCGGTAACTTCGCCGACGAGATGATTGGTGTCTACCGCGATGTAGGCAACGCCACGCTCGTCGACCGTTCTGCCGCATTGCAGGTCGGCCACGCGAGCCTGCGCACGTTGACGTTTGGATTACTGTTCTCAGACGTTAATCTCGACGGTCGCGACGACTTGCTCGCCATAAACGGTCACATTCAGCCGGAGATTGGCCGGATTCGTGACAATGTTACGTTTCGGCAGCCGCCACACGTCTTTGCCTGGGAAGATGGGCAGTTCCGTGATGTCGCCGGTGACCTGGAGATCGCAACGCCGCTCGTCGGCCGCGGTCTGGCCAGCGGCGACCTTGACGGCGACGGCGACCTGGACTACGTGGTATCCGAAAACGGTGCCGGATTGCGGCTGTGGCGAAACGACGCACTGTCTGGGGAGCCTGCATCCGACGGCAGCTTCGTCAAGCTCGATCTGTCCCGAGGAGGTGCCCCGTCGTCTGCAATTGGCGCGCGCATAACGGTGTTCGAGAATCAACTGTCGGTTGAGCAAACAGTGCGGGGTGGTCGGAGCTACCTTTCGGCTCCGTCCTACGAGGTTGTCGTAGGACTGGGTCAAGCTGGTGCGGTCGATGGAGCAATTGACTCCATCCGCGTATCGTGGCCCGGCGGCCGTACCGATCTATTGACGGATGTGCCCCCAAACACCGTTCAGGTGGTTGGGGCACGATGAAGTTTCGGCGGCGTCAACTACTCAGGTCACGGACGGCGCAGACAGCGGTCGTCGCGTTCACCATCACGGCGGCGCTTGGGTGTAGCCCCGACCAGGCAGGTCCCGGTGCCGCGCCGGGTACATCCGTTGGCTCGGGCATCGAAGAGTCGTCGATACCGGATGTCTACCTACGCGTGTCGCAAGCTATAGAGTCCGACCGGCTACAGCAGGCTGCTACACTGCTGAACGCAGAGGAGACGGATTCGACGTCGGCGATACACATCTTCCTTGTTGGGAGGCTGCGAGAGAAGCTGGGCTTTGCAACCGACGCCCGCGATCGATATCAACGTGCCGTCACGCGTGATTCCACGCTGGCTGCCGGGTGGTACCACCTCGCACTGTCGGAAGTCGCAGCGCAGCGATACGGCGACGCGGTCACGTACTTCAAACGTGCGATCGCTATTCGCGAAACCGCGCAGGCCTGGCACGGAATCGGTCAGGCGCATGTGGAGACAGGTGAGGCTGACAGCGCGTTGACTGCATTTGACCGATCATTGGCAATCGACCCGACGTATGTGCCCGGTCGCGTTGCGCGTGCCGCCGCGCTCCTCGCTGAGGGTGATGTGGATGGCGCTGAGGAAACGCTGAGGCCCGCAGTCGAACAGGCAGGTGCTGAAGAAGCACGGCGTATGCTCGCCAACATCCTTGTGTCTGAATCGCGTGCTGAGGAGGCGCTCGAACTGCTGCAGCCGCTCCGCGAGGCGCGTCCGCACGACGCCCAGGTAGCGTACGACCTGGGCCGAACGCTTCGGATGCTCGGACGGGAAGCGGAGGCACGCGAAGAGCTTGGTCGCTTTGAGGAACTCAGTCAGGTAGACGCGGCTGTCTTCAGGCTGCAGGAACGCATCCGCCTCACTCCCACGAGCCTGCGCGATCGACTGGAACTCGTAGATGTTTATCGGATGGCCGGTCGTCTTGACGAGGCACTTGGCACGCTGTATCCGGTCATGTATCTCGTGCCTGATAACCTGCACCTGAGGAATAACGCAGCCATCCTGCATCTCGCTCGTGGGGATACGGCCGCGGCGAGATCGCTGTTCGAGTCGGCGCTTGAAGTGGATCCAGATTTTGAGCCGGCGCGTGTGGGTCTTGAGCGGCTGGGTAGCCCGGCCGGACAGTAGACTGCGGCTTTTGTACAGCCGCGGTGGGTCACGCGCCCAACGGTGGGTCACGCGCCGCTACTGTGTCTGAGCCAGCGGGATCTGGGTGTACCGCGGATCTCCCTGTGTAACGACGTAGCGGAATCCGGCCGGCAGATCTGTCAGCACTTGTGGCTCGTCGCTCCACGGCCAGCGCACCTCCAGCGTATCCACGCGCTCCGCTCGGCCAACGCCGATTAGCTGCCGCATTGGGTTTGAACCAAAGCTCCCGCCCGATCCCACCGTTGCATATATCGATCGACTTCCGACAACCGCGCGAAGTTGCGCACCGACGCCCGCCCGGTTGGACTCCACACCCTGCAGCGAAACAACAATTGAGCGCGCACCGCCCGAATTCGGATTCCTGAAGACTGCGTTGGGGTAGACATCCCCTGAGAACGCGCCACCCATGACGACGTGTACGTCATTGTCCCCGTCGTTATCCAGATCGGCAAATGACACCGCGTGGCCCTTCTGCAGGTGACCAAATCGACCGCTCAAGGTCACGTCCTCGAAGCGATCGCCGCCATTGTTTCGAAACATCCGGTTTGGAACAAGCATCCGGAAATCCGGGTCACCCGTACCGAGGTAGAAATCAGGGTATCCGTCGTTGTCGAGATCGCCGTAGTTGCTTCCCATGACTTTGGCCATCACGGCGAGGCCGGTGCGTTCCGAAACATCCTCGAAACGGCCGTCGCCTAAGTTTCTGTAAAGACGCGGCCGCTCAGTTGTCGGACCATCCAGCACGATGGCGTTCGCCACGTCGTCAATGTCGCCGTCGTATGGGAGTGCAAGGATGTCCAGGTTGCCGTCCTGGTTGTAGTCGAAGAACCACGCAGGAAAGCTGTTCAGTGGCTCGGCCACTCCCGCGTGCGACGTGACATCCGCAAATGTGTCTCCGTTGTTTTGGAAGAGCCTGTTCGGTTCACCAAGAAGTGAGAGGTAGAGATCCGGATCGCCGTCATTGTCGAAGTCGCCCGCAGTTGCGCCTTTGACGAATCCATCTACGCGAACACCCTGCTCGCTTGCCACGTCGCGAAAGGTCCCGTCACCATTGTTGATGAACAGCTCGGATGGATGTGGGTCCTGTGCGGTTGATTCATTACCGACAAAAACGTCAAGCCATCCGTCCCCGTTGTAATCAGCCCACGCGGCCGTCTGCGTCGGATGATACGATAACAAGCCCGCCGGGGCGGTCACGTCAACGAACACCCCACGGCCATCATTGCGCAGCAGCGAATTCGGATGGTGCCCCGACGGTCCGAGCCACGCCCCACGAAGTACCAGCACATCAAGATCCCCGTCGTTGTCATAGTCTGCGTGCTGCATGTTGAGTCCGCCCGACAATCCGGTAAGATTAGCCTCGTCTGTCTGCTCAACAAAGGTGCCTCCTTCGTTGCGGAAGTACCTGATCGGGTCAAGCAGGCCCCACGATGACACAAGTACATCAAGGTCACCGTCCCCGTCAAAATCCTCCACAATCCCGCCGCCCGACAGGCCGAGCGCGTTGAGTCCCAGCTCGCGTGCACTGTCGTAAAAGGGCTCGATGACGCCGTGTGCAGCCGGGCCAAGCAGTTCCTCGGGCGACAGCACCGCCTGTGGTTTCAGCGCATCCGGATGTCGCCCCAGGGCCATCGCGGCGATGTTTGCCAGATAGCGCGTCGTGGGCGTGCCCCCGCCCGCAGTGTCGAGCCGCGTAAAGACGGCTATGGCAGAATCAGCGCCCTCAGTGCGCTTATGGACCGCGTCTGAATCAAACGGGAGGATGCAGGCTGATGCGACATGGTGCTCGATACAGTTCTGCT
>JAUIJQ010000328.1 GCA_030431165.1 Rhodothermia bacterium
TCGGTGCTGCGTCGTAATGCTCTGCCCTGATGGGTGCCTCGCTGCTGTGTCTCCGTAATGTGCGCGTGCCTCCTTGGTGTGCGCGTCATGACGAAGCTAAAGCCGATCTGCGCGCGGTCGATTATCAAGTTGATACTATTGCGCATTTATGCGTCCGTTATTGCCGGCTAGATATCCTCAAATATTCCGCTGCCTGGCGGTTTGCGGGCTAATTTTCGCCCACACCCCGCTGGCACCTACTGCAATTGGCCAGGGCACCGCCGACCTGTCCCTGCGGATGTCCGTCGAACGAACCGACGTACACGTTGGCGACACGCTGACAGTCAGTGTCTACCTGCGCAACGACGGCCCCGACGACGCGCGGCGTATCCGGGTCGACTGGCTCGGATGGCGCCTCGACATGATCCGTGTCGAGACCGCGAATGGCAACACGCGCGTAAACTCATGGCACGGCCGCTGGGAGGACGTCGCGCTCGACGCCGGTGACTCGACCGTGGTCGTGATTACCGCTGTCGTCGAAAAGCTGCCGACCGTTCTGACCGCCGGCGTCCAGCAGTCTAGTGCTCGCGATCCTGATTCGCGACCAGGCCGCGGCGTGGCAGAAGATGACAATGCCACGCTTGTCTTTTCGGATGCGGGTACCAGCGGCGGTGGAGACGGCGGACTTGAGTCCGGTGGCCGGTTGGCCGGCAAGCTCGCCCGCGTGTTGTTCGATCGTTCGCGTTCTGTGGAAAACAACCCGGGCTTGACGGGCGTGATTCCTCCGGTATACACGCGTGCCGACTCGCGAGTACGCGCAGGGAAGACCGCGGGCGCCACGTCACTCGACATTCGCTTCGCCATTCCGGAAGAAGGGCCAGATAATACAACGGCCCGTGAAGTATCGCCGGCTGACCTGCTTCCTGTCACCAACGCCGTTGACCTGGTTGCCGTCGACTACACACGTGATGACGGACGTCGCGTTGGCGTCGTCTTCGCTGCTGCAACCGAAGCCGGCCAGGTCTATGAGCATACAAAGGTTGTGTGTGATCGTCTGCGTGGCGCCTCGCTTGAAGCAATCGAACGCATCACGATAAACGATCACGTGTTTGTCGGCGCACAACTGGTGCAGGAGAGTGGCGCTGTTGACTACGCGACAAGCTTTGTGGTCTATGATCGCGGTGACCACTTTGAGGTCGATAGCCGGTTTGTGTTACGCGACTACGATCCGCCGGCCACCGGTCAGCCGGTCCTCAACTATCAGGTATGGTCGGAGACGCGCGAAGACATGCTCGACATTGCGGCCCAGATGCTGGACGAGCTCGCCGCCGTGAAGCCGGTTCTTTTTGCGGGTGACTCGACGCCTCCGGCTCTGCCAGACGTGTACATCAGGACCGGCAACTATCGCGAGGGTCGCCTCGAACTCGAAGTCGTCAATCGTGCCGCAGCCACGATGCTTCACCTTGGTGACGGCACAAAGACCCTTGCCGAAAACGGTGAACGCGTGACGTTCACCAGCAGTGCGCCGCTGGCTGAGGTCGTCTCGGCGGACTCGTTCTCGACGACGGTCCTGATGGACATCGGCCCTGTTTTCGACGCGGATTTCGCGGTGACGACCGACTCTTCGTTTGCGCCCGACCTGCTCTACCTCGCGGATGGTTCATGGAGCTGGGCCGTGGACTCGCTTGGTTCGGTTGATGCTTTTGCCGTCGCCGCAGCAGACCCTGCAACGCTCGGTCACCCCGGCACCTACGCCGTTGAACGCGGAGGCTCCATCGAAGGCTCGCTGGCTGAATGGGCTACCCTGTTCCGCTTCCTGAGACCGGGAGGTGCAGCCGTCGACCTGTCTGACTACAGGTATGTCGAGTTTACGGCATCAGGTGAGGGACGGATGCGCGTGCAACTTGAGAAGGCCGGACTTGTCGGGGAGGAACAGTTCGGGCAGACGGTGCAGCTGACCGAGGAGCCACGAACGTACCGTTTTTGGTTCGATCAGCTGGTTACCCGGGAGGGAGCAGGAGGCTTCAGCCCTGAAGACGTATTCATGTTGTCGTTCAACGCCGAACGCGCCCACGATGGAACGCTGCCTTCGACATCGTTATCGGCATTCGCGGTCAACATCAGCAACGTCAGGTTCAGAGGGGATGACGAAGACGTCGCGTCGGAACGGCCGATTGATCCGATCCTGTTCCAGAGTTACCCAAATCCGGTTAGCGGCGTCGCCTACGTGCGATTTGATCTTCCAGAGGCGGCCCGTGCCCGCGTCAGCGTCTTTGATGCGCTTGGTCGCCGCGTCGCCCTGCTGACTGACTCGTGGAGGGCTTCGGGCCCACACACGCTCACGTTCGACGCGTCTAACCTTGCGACGGGCGTGTACTACATGTGGCTTGAGTCGGATGTCGGCTTCCGCAACACAAGCCTTGTGGTAAGCGAAACACGATGACTCGAATGCTACCTCAGATAAAGGAAGTCCGGCAGGCGCTAGCCGCATGCCTTCGTCGCACGAAAGATGCCGAGCATCGTAGAGCGCTGGTCGTGCTGCACCTGGTCGCCGGCGGCCAGGTACAGACCGTCGAAGAGGTCGCTGAACGGGTGGACGAAGACCCGAAGACGGTGGCTGCCTGGTTGGAGCGCTACCGGAGCGCCGGCATTGCCGCGTTCTCGACACACGAGACCAGAGAGGTGTTCGAAGCCGGGACCGGTACAACGGAACGTGCGGCAGATCGATCACCAGTGCCACCTTTACCGACAATCAGTCGTGCACCGATCGGAGACGTTCGCGTGGTTCTTGGTGAGGCTGATGATCTTGTTGCCCGAATCATCGAGGCAAAGCTTGAGCGCGAAGGTCTGGACGTTCGGCGGTCCCGCGACGGTGCGGAGCTGGTGTCGGTGCTCGAGGAGGCCTCGCCTGACCTGGTGCTTGTTGACGTGCGACTCGCCGGGCTGGACGGATTCCAGGTGACACGCTGGATCCGCGACCATGAACGGCTCTCGGCGACGCCGGTGATTCTTCTCGGATGGCCGGGAAAAGAAACAGACGTGGTTGACGCGTTTGATGCCGGCGCCGACGATTATGTGCTCAAGCCCTTTTCGCCGATTGATCTGTTTGCCCGCGCGCAGCGCCTGGTTGACAGACGTGTTGCGCGGCGGTTGCCGGTACATGGGTGACGACGCGATCATAGTTCGCCCTGCCACTTCCAACGGAGTTGTCGAGACTCCGGCGACCGATATGATTCTTGAGTGGCTGGCGATTTCAATCGTCCTGCTACTTGCCCTCGCCTTTGTCGCTGCTGTTGCAGTGTTTGTGCTCCGCCTTTTGCACAACCTGAGGCACAAGCGGGAACAGGAGCTTGAGTCGGTCTGGGAATCGAGGATCGTTGAGCTCATCGTTTGTTGTGAGGTTGACGGCGTTCCCGACGTGACAGCTTCAAAGCTGTCAGACTACAGGGACGAAATCGTAGGCATGTCCCGATCGCGTCAGCGGTCGCTGCTCGAGCTGATCGTGCGCCATGCGTTTGTTGTTACGGGCGAGGCACTGCATCGCCTCTGCTTGCTTGCCGAGCCCGCCATCGGTGCCGCTCGCGAACTGACAGGTCGGCGAGACCCGGCCATGCGTGCACTCGGCGTCCACGTTCTCGGCACGCTCGCGTTGTCTACGCACGAAGAAGAAGTCGTGCGCTTCCTCGACAACGGCGTCCCGATTGTTGCGAAAACGGCGGCGCGAACGCTGGCACGTTCGGGCGAGGCGCGATTTGTCCGTCCCATCCTCGCAACAGCCGCCCGCCTTGAGCACTGGGCGCTGTCGGAGATTGTGTCTGTTCTCCAGGATATCGGTCCGGCGGCGCGCGATGACCTTCGCGCGGTCTACGCTGATCCCGGTGAACCGAGTCAGGGGCGAGTGATCTGTGCCGAAACCCTGCGCTGGCTGAACGACCTGGCGGCGGCTGACACGGCAACCCGGATTCTGTTGACCGAGACTGACCGGGACCTGCTTGCTTCCTCGCTTCGCCTTTTGCGGCGGGTTGGGTCGGCTGAACACGCGCCGGCAATCCGAAGAATGTGTACAAGTCATGATCCGGTAGTTCGGTTGAACGCGCTTGCCGCGCTGGCGACCACGGGTGACGACGTGGACGGCGAAGACGAGGCGCGGATGACGGTTGCACTGACAGATCCGGTGTCGTGGGTTGCCATCAGGGCGGCGCGCGGTCTTCGCGAGATGCAGCGCCCCGGACCGCTCCGGGACGCGGTTGCCCTTGAGCATCCACGCTCGGCGCTCGCGTACGATGTCTGGCCGGAGGTGTTCGAAACCGCATCACCCCAAAGGGAGGCAGCGGCATGATGGCGGAGCTGCTGGAAAAAGCGAACCTGATGTTTATCGGGTACTTCCTCCTCATCAACGTCAGTTACCTGACGCTGACCGTGGTGGCAATACGGATGCTCGTTGTCCACGGGCGGCGACAGCGCAGCTTCCAACTACACGAGCTCATTGCGCGCGAAAGTGCTCCGCCGATATCGATCATTGCACCGATGTACAACGAGCAGGCGACCTGTGTCCAATCGGTGCACTCGCTGCTTGCGCTGTCGTATCCGCACTACGAAGTGCTCGTTGTCAACGACGGATCAAAGGACGACACGGTCGATCTTGTGCGCGACGCATTCGACATGGAGCGGCTGGTGCGGTACCCGACGGCCGAGATACCGTGCGCGGAGATTA